>CAJMPE010000111.1 GCA_905215275.1 uncultured bacterium
GGCCAGGACGTTCTGCTGTTCATCGACAACATCTTCCGCTTCTCCCAGGCCGGTTCCGAGGTTTCCGCACTGCTGGGTCGTATGCCGTCCGCCGTCGGTTACCAGCCTACGCTGGCTACCGAGATGGGCGACCTCCAGGAGCGCATTACCTCGACCAAGACGGGTTCCATTACCTCCGTCCAGGCTGTCTACGTCCCTGCAGACGACCTGACCGACCCGGCGCCTGCCACGACGTTTACGCACCTCGACGCCACTACGGTTCTTTCGCGTAGCATTTCGTCGCTCGGTCTGTTCCCGGCTATCGACCCGCTCGCGTCTTCCTCCGACGCTCTCGATCCCTCGATCGTCGGCGAGGAGCACTACCGTGTCGCCGTCAAGGTCCAGGAGCTTCTGCAGGAGTACTCCGACCTTCAGGACATCATCGCCATTCTGGGTATGGACGAGCTGTCCGAGGAGCAGCGCCTTACGGTCAACCGTGCCCGTAAGATCCAGCAGTTCCTCTCCCAGTCCTTCCACGTCGCCGAGAAGTTCACCGGCAACCCCGGTGTCTACGTCCGCGTCGAGGATACCGTCCGCTCCTTCGCCGAGATTGTCGACGGCAAGGCCGATGACCTGCCCGAGCAGGCATTCCGCTATGCTTCCACGATTGAGGACGTGCGCGAGCGCGCCCGCAAGATGGGGGAGAAGTAGGTTATGCGTATCCGCATCGTGTGCCCCGTGAGCTGCGCCTATGAGGGCGACGCTGCGTTCGTGTCCATTCCGTCCACGGATGGCGAGTTTGGCGTTCTGCCTGCTCACTCCAGCGAAATCTGCACGATCGACCGCGGTTACGTTCGCGTTTCCGATAAGGCCATGGGCACTGTCGACCACACGTTTGCCGTGGCCGGCGGCTATGCCCAGGTTGCGGACGATGTCGTGACCGTCCTCGCCGAGCGCGCTTGCGATTTGGCGACCGTCGACGCCGACAAGGTTAAAGCTGATATTCAAGGTTTTGAAGAGAAGCTGGGTAATTTGTCGGAGGATGATGCACGCCGCGCCTACCTCTATAATGAAATCGCATGGTGTAAGCTCAAGCTTGCCCAATAGTCAGACGTTTTAACGTTCGACCATTTGCGAACACATCATGCCCGGGATGGCCCAGCCACCCCGGGCATGCTTTTTGAAAGGGTAGACCTTGGATATTATCCGCGTTGAGGGTGGTCACGCCATCGGAGGTTCCGTGCCTGTTTCGGGTGCCAAGAACTCCGCGCTCAAACTTATGGCGGCAACGCTTCTGGCGCCGGGCAAGACGACGCTGCAGAACGTGCCCGATATTTCCGATGTCCACGTGATGGGCAAGGTGCTCAAGGGTATGGGCGCTACGATCGATGTTCTCGACGAGCACACGCTCGAGATCGATACCTCCCAGGTCGATTCTTGGGAGGCCCCCTACGAGCTCGTTGCCAAGATGCGCGCTTCTACCGCCGTGATGGGGCCCCTGCTGGGCCGTTTCCATCGCGCCAAGATCGCCATGCCCGGCGGCGACAACCTGGGCGCTCGCAAGATCGATATGCATATCTTGGGTCTTGAGGCCTTGGGCGTTGAGTTCGATACCGCCCACGGCTACATTAACGCCAACGCGCCCCAGGGCCTGCACGGTACCACCGTCACGCTCGAGTTTGCCAGCGTCGGCGCGACCGAGAACCTCATCATGGCCTCCGTGCGCGCGCAGGGTACCACGGTTATCGACAATGCCGCCCGTGAGCCCGAGATCGTCGATCTCGCCAACATGCTCAACGAGATGGGTGCCAAGATTGTCGGCGCCGGTACGCCTGTCGTGACCATCGAGGGCGTGGAGGAGCTGCATCCCGTTAGCCATCGCGTGGTGGGTGACCGCATCGAGGCCGGTACCTTTATCGTTGCCGGCGCGTTGATGGCCGACGATCGCGGTGTCGATGTTACGGGCTTTTGCCCCATTCATTTGGGCATGGTGCTCAAGAAGATGGAGCTCATGGGCATCGACTGCGAGCGCGTCGAGGATGGCGTCCATGTGAACCGTGCCGAGCGTATCAAGCCGGTCGATATCCAGACGCTCCCGTTCCCCGGTTTCCCCACGGACATGCAGGCGCAGATCATGGTGCTCTCCGCCCTGGCCGACGGCAGCTCCGTTATCACCGAGAACATCTTCGAGAATCGCTTTATGTTCGCATCCGAGCTGGTGCGAATGGGCGCCGATATTCGCATCGAGAGCCATCACGCTATGATTCACGGCGTCAAGGGCTTTTCCGGCGCTCAGGTAACCTCACCGGATCTTCGTGGTGGCGCGGCACTCGTCGTTGCCGGCCTAATTGCCGACGGCACGACCGAGGTCTCGGCCATCCATCACATTAAGCGCGGCTACGAGCAGTTTGTTGAAAAGCTGCAGGCGCTTGGCGCTCATGTCGAACACGCCACTGTTCCCGATCCCGTCATCTACTAATGCAGGTTGCCTATGTTTAAGAAAAAGCCCATTACGGAATCTCGAAGACCTTCGACCGGCGCTCAGGCAAAAATCTATAGCCGCGATAACGTTGCCCGCTATTCCGAGCGCGCTTGTCAGCGCCGTCGCGGTCATACGGTTCGCCGCGTTGCGCTCATTGCTGTGCTCGGTGTGCTGCTGAGCGCTACGACTGCCGCCGGCCTGTGGTTTGCCACCATTATGGGCAAGCTCGGCGATTCCAACGTCATTACCGACAACCTGCGCCAGATTCTGGTTGATACCGACGAGGCAAAGGACCCGTTCTACGTGCTACTCCTTGGCACTGACGGTCGCCCGGGCGAGGATACATACCGCGCCGACTCGATTATCCTGGCGCGTATCGACCCCACGCAAAAACAGGCGACGCTCATCTCCATTCCGCGCGATACCAAGGTCGTCTACAACGGCTCGACCATGAAGATCAACGCCTGCCATACCTACGGCGGCGCCGAAGCCATGGTCCAGGCGGTCAACGAGCTGTGCGGTGTCCAGATTTCCCACTATGCCGAGGTCAGCTTCGACGGCATGCAGTCGCTCATCGATTCGGTCGGCGGCATCGACATTAACGCAACCGACGATGTCGACGACCCCGAGCATCTCGACATTAAGATCACCGCCGGTCAGCAGCACATGGATGGCGCGACCGCCCTTACCTATGCCCGTTGCCGCTACATCTATGCCGATGGCGACTACACACGCATGCGCCACCAGCGTCAGGTGCTCGGCGCCCTCGCCAACCAGATCCTCAACAACTTCGATGCCACCAAGGTCTTCGACCTCGTCAATTCGCTGTCCGACATGCTCGTGACCGATATGAGCGTTCAGGACATCGTCTCTACGGTCAATGCCATGCGCGGCATGGATGTTGACGGCATCTATTCGGCCAACTTGCCTTCGTATGCCGATGCCAGCACCATGATTGATGGCGTGAGCTACGTCTTTGTCTACGAGGACGAGCTTAAGGAAATGATGGAGCGCGTCGACGCTGGTAAGGATCCCAAGGGCCCCAATACCATGGGCCAGTCCGATGGCTCCAGCTCTACGATCGGCGACCTGAACAACAACACGTCCGATGATTACGCCAACGGCACCGCAACCTCATCGGTTAGCTCTGACGATTCGGACGATTCGACTGATTCGAGCGATTCGGGCTACTACGAAGAGCCCACCGGCGACGGCAACGGCTACTCCTACTAGTTCCGCCGTTCTACCGAACGGCGGACCGGCCGACGCTGCGCGCCGCCCAGAGCGACAATTTGTCATTCAAAAGGCAGGGCATGACCAGAAGGTCAATGCCCTGCCTTTTTCATGCCAACTTGTCCGCCTTGGGCGGCGCTCGCTGACGTTGGCTCAACCTGCGATGCTGTGTAGTGGTAGTCGTTGGGGACGTTCTTAAACGACTAGTCAAGGGGGACACTCTTGCGGCATTTGGCACTTGGGGACGTTCCTTTTGTGCCGGCAGTTGGGGACACTCCTTGCGTCAAGAGGCTGGCGCGCGTCAACCTGTCCTCATTGCAGCAAAAAATCGCCCCGTTCTCGGTTGAGGACGGGGCGATTCGTCTTTTGGGCTTGTGCGGCCAGATCTATGCGAAGCGGGCGACGAGTTCCTGGAGGACGTCGGTCATCTTGACGAGCGAGCTGACCGGGACAAACTCGTTGACGCCGTGGTAGCAGTAGCCGCCCGTGGAAAGGTTGGGGCAGGGCAGGCCGCGGAACGACAGCTGCGCACCGTCGGTACCACCGCGAATCGGCAGCACCTGGGGCTCAATGCCGCAGGCAAGGTAGGCTTCCTTGGCGACATCGATAAGCTCTGGGTAGTCACGCACGATCTCGGCCATGTTGCGGTACTGCTGCTTGATCTCAACTGTCACGAGTTCCTCGCCCAGGCGCTGGTTGAGCAGTGCTGCGGCGGCATCCATCAGCTCGAGCTTCTGCTGGAACTTGGCGGCATCGTGATCACGGACGATATAGCGCGCCGTGGCATGGTCGACCGTTGCCGAGACGCCCTCAAGGTGATAGAAGCCCTCGTAGCCCTCGGTGTATTCCGGACGCTGCTCGTAGGGGAACAGGGCATTGAAGTCGCAGAACAGATTGCCCGCGTTGACCATGCGGCCTTTGGCGTCACCGGGATGGATGGATTGGCCCTCAAAGCGAACGGTTGCCTCGGCGGCGTTAAAGCACTCCCATTCCAGCTCGCCAACGGGACCGCCGTCGACCGTGTAGGCAAGTTCGGCACCGAACTTCTCCACGTCGAAATGATCGGCACCTTGTCCGATTTCCTCATCCGGGGTAAAAGCGATACGGATCTTACCGTGCTTGATCTCCGGATGATCCTTCAAATATTGCATAGAGGCGACGATAGCGGCTACACCTCCCTTATCATCGGCACCTAATAAAGTCTTACCATTCGTTACGATAATATCCTGTCCTTTATAATCCGAAAGCTCTGGGAACATCGATTGAGATAGTACAACATTTTCTTCCGCATCCAAGACAATATCACCACCCAGATAAGTCACGATACGAGGTTGAACATTCTTACCCGACATATCCGGACTCGTATCCAAATGAGCGATAAAACCGATAGTCGGGATTTTCTCGTCCGTATTAGCCGGCAGAGTAGCCATTACATAACTATTCTCATCCAAGGAGATCTCCTCCATACCAATCGCTTCCAATTCCTTCACCAAAGCCTCGGCAAAGACACGTTGTCCCGGCGTACTAGGAGTCGTACCCGTCTCCTCGTTCGACTGGGTATCGAACGTAACGTACTTTAAAAATCTATCTAAAACTGTCATAACTCACTCTTTTTAGCCATTAAACATTGCAGGCATAAAAGTAGGTAAAATTTTTCTAAAAACAGCTTGAACCATCAAAGCAATGCGTACAAACCTTACACTTAGGAAGGTCGATCGCCTCCACCAAGGTTTCCAGCGTATTAAACTTCAAGGAACTCAACCCGAAACGCTCGGCGATAATTCCGACCATCTTCTTATATTCCGGAGAGTCTGTCGTAGCATATTTATCCAGATTCTTATTCTCATCCCCTTCCAATTCCTTGATAATCTGACGAGTTATCAACTCCAAAGGACTCTTGGAAGAAGTAAAACCGATAAACGGGCAACTATAAATCAATGGAGGGCAAGCGATACGCATATGTACCTCTTTCGCCCCATAATCATATAAGATCTTCACGTTATCACGAAGCTGTGTACCACGCACGATCGAGTCGTCGCAGAAAAGGATGCGTCTGCCTTCCAGCATCGCACGGTTCGGTATCAATTTCATCTTAGCCACCAAGGAACGCATCTCTTGGTTAGCCGGGGTAAAACTACGAGGCCACGTCGGTGTATACTTAGCGATAGCCCGATGATAAGGCACCCCCTTACCTTCCGCATACCCCAAAGCCATACCCACACCGGAGTCCGGTATACCACAAGCGCAATCCACCTCCGAGTCATCCTTCTGCCCCATCTTATAGCCACTCATAAACCGGACATCCTCCACGTTCTTTCCCTCATAGCAAGAAACAGGGAATCCATAATATACCCAAAGGAAAGAGCAGATCTGCATCCCTTCATTCGGTTTACGCATCTGCTCCATACCATCGGCACGCAAACGGACGATCTCGCCCGGGCCTATAAATTTCTCGATCTCATAATCCAAGTTCGGAAGACTGCTGGACTCGCTGGTCGCCGCATAAGCCCCGTCTTTCCTTCCGATTACGATCGGCGTACGCCCCCATTTGTCACGGGCAGCGATAATACCATCCTCCGTCAGGAGCAACATGGAGCAAGAGCCCTTTATCTTATTGTAAACATTCTCAATGCCCTCCACGAAGTCCTTACCTTGTGTAATCAGCAAAGCGACTAACTCCGTCTGATTCGTTTTTCCTGAACTCAATTCCGAAAAATGCATATTCGCCTTCAATAACTCATCCTCCAATTCGTCCAAGTTATTGATCTTCGCCACCGTCACGATCGCAAATTTTCCTAAGTGAGAGTTGATAACGATTGGCTGCGCATCCGTATCGCTGATAATACCGACCCCGGCATTTCCTTTGAATTTAGGAAGCCCCGGTTCAAACTTGGTGCGGAAATAAGAGCTTTCGAGA
>CAJMPE010000112.1 GCA_905215275.1 uncultured bacterium
TTTTGCACCGGGCTCGCTCAAAGTGTTCATTCGCCGACGTCTAAATCTGCATCCGTCAAGCTTTTGGCAAGGTTGCCCCAAAACTGACCAATATCTAACCAAGAACTTGCCAAATCACTTGACGCGCGACGCATCAAAAATCGCCCCGCGACTTCTTGAACGATTTTTCGAGCATTATTTTTAAAAATGATAAGTAAATTTAAGCAGGTAAACAACTTAATTGCTATTAAAGAAGATTGAATAAACTCACAAAGCAATGTGCCTGACCTAGTCATTGGGGACGTTCTTAAACGACTAGCTGTCAGGGACAGTCTTCGCAGCCAGCCACAAAGAACCGTCCCCATCTGTCGGCACAAAAGGGGCGTCCCCAACTGCCAAGTGCCGCAAGAATGTCCCTTTTGACTAGTCATTTAAGAACGTCCCCAATGACTACCCAAGAGAACGCCGCAGGTAGAAAGCGGACAGCGAGCGACGTCCAGAGCGAACAAGTTGGCATGAAAAAGGCAAGGCATAGACCTTCTGGTCATGCCTTGCCTTTTGAATGACAAATTGTCGCTCTGGGCGGCGCGCAGCGTCAGCTGGTCCGCCGTTCGTTAGAACGGCGGAACCTAAGGGCGCAGCGTCGAGCCGTTACGCGGTTTGGTAAAACCGCGTAACCCACTAAACAGCCTGCGCCAGCTTCTCGGCTCGCTCGGCGGCGGCAAGTGCCTCGATGACGGTGCCGAGCTGATCGCCCAGAAGGACGCCGTTGTAGGTGGAGTTGAAGCCGATACGGTGATCGGTCACGCGGTCCTGGGGCTGGTTGTACGTACGAATCTTCTCGGAACGGTTGCCGTGGCCAATCTGGCTCTGGCGCTCGGCACCCAGCTCGGCCTGCTGCTTCTCGAGTTCCATCTCGTACAGACGGGCACGCAGCATCTGCATGCAGACCTCGCGGTTCTGGATCTGGGAGCGCTGCTCCTGCGACTGCACCACGGTGTTGGTGGGCAGGTGGGTGATGCGCACGGCGGAGTAGGTGGTGTTAACGCACTGACCACCAGGGCCGGAGGCACAGTAGGTATCGATGCGCAGATCGGACTGGTTGATCTGGACGTCGATCTCCTCGGCCTCGGGAAGCACGGCGACGGTTGCCGTGGAGGTCTGGATACGGCCCTGGGACTCGGTCTTGGGAACGCGCTGGACGCGGTGCACGCCGGACTCGAACTTCATGACGGAGTAGACGCGGTCGCCCTCGACCTTGAACTCGATGGACTTAAAGCCGCCGGCCTCGCTGGGGCTGGAGTCGAGCACGGTGGTCTTCCAGCCGCGCGACTCGCAGAAGCGCTGGTACATCTTGTACAGATCGCCGGCAAAGATGGCTGCCTCGTCGCCACCGGCGGCGGAACGGATCTCGACGATGGTGTTCTTGTCGTCGTTGGGGTCGCTCGGGATGAGCATGTACTTAATGTCTTCCTCGAGCTGGGGAAGCTTGGCCTCGTTCTCGGAGATGTCCATCTGGAGCATCTCCTTCTCATCGGCATCGGTGGTATCGTGCAGCATTTCCTTGGCAGCCTCGATGTCATCGAGCGCGCCGATGTACTCGCGCGAGGCGGCAATGAGGTCGGACTGGTGCGCGTACTCCTTGTTGAGACGCGTAAACTCCTTGATATCGGAGGCGACGGCCGGGTCGGAAAGCTTCTTCTCGAGCTCCTCGTAGGCCTTGATGATCTTTTCGAGCTTGTCGCGCATGGCGGGACTCCTTTATATGCGTGAAGGTGAAAATCGGCAGAGTTGATGGGGCGCACGGCGCCGCTGCGGGGGTAAGCCCGGCTAGAACATGTCGATCTTCAGATACATGCGCATCCCTTCGCGTATGGGGTACATAGTTGCGGTCTAACCTATACATGATAGCGTGCGCAGGCAAACCTGCATATAACCCGCACGGAATGATTGGTGCAAACAAACCTGACCCCATTGCGCCAAGGGCTTGCTTTTTGGCTAGAGCGTTTGGAGTAGAGCGACGAGGAAGCGGATGCCCTGGAGGTAGGCGCGGCGGGTGATGCGCTCATTGGTGCCGTGGACGCCGCGATCACACTCGTCGTCATCAACCACAAAGGCCGAGAAGCGAATGCACTCAGGGCAAATTTGTTGGTAGTTGGCAGCGTCGGTCGCACCGATCACGGTCGAGGGCACAATTGCCACTGGCTCGAATGATCCGTTTTCCTCCGTCCCCTTTGGATTACGGAAATAGCGGGCGGCGATGGAGCGAACCGCCTCGAGGCCGGGACCACCGATGCGCGGGGACGGCGAGGGTTCGGAGCTGCCGGGGCCCAGCTCCACTTCGACACGACCGGCAAGGTCCGCCCCGGCAACCGCCTCACGGCAGCGCGCCACAACATCGGCCACGCTTGTGCCCTCGAGCATGCGGAAGTTGATGTTGGCCCACATATCCTGCGGCATTACGTTGGCGCCGGTGCTGCCACCCTCGATCTGCGTGGGTGCGCAGGTGGTCGTCACCAGCGGATAGAGCTTCTTGCTGGCGAGGCAATCGCGGACAATGGCGTTCCCGTTGGCGGCAATTTCATCGGCCGTGTAGAGCCCCAACTCGACGAGCTGGGCGGCAAGCAAGTCGGTCACGCGCGTCGGCCACTCGATATCGCAGATTGCGGTGATGGCACGGCTGAGCACCTCGAGCGACGTTCCGCCGTAGGGGCTGGAAGAATGTCCACCCGCGCTCTTTGTCTTGAGCACAATGTCGGCATAGCCCTTCTCCGCGAGGTCGGCGTGCATAAGCCAGCCCTCGCCCGCGCTGTACTCGGCAGCCGGAACGATGCGGTAGTCGCCCTCGTCGATCAGGTACTCAAGCTCAATGCCGCGCTCCTCGAGCGCGCGGCCGATGGCGCCTGCACCGTACTGCGTCGTCTCCTCGTCCTGGCCAAAGGCCAGGAACAGCGTGCGCTCGTGCTGCCAACCGTGCGCCAGCGCATACTCGACAGCCTCGAGAATGCCTGCGACCTGGTCCTTCATGTCGATCGCTCCACGGCCCCAGATGTAGGTGTCGTCCACGTGCCCGCTAAAGGGGGCGTGCGTCCAGTCGGCCTCGGTACCCGGCACCACGGGAACCACATCCATGTGGCCCATGAGCATAACGGGCTTAAGAGCCGGATCGCTGCCGCCAAGCGTCACCAACAGCGAGTGGTCGACCAGCTCGACCTCGCCCGCCGCAAACACGCGCGGCCAAGCCTGCTGCATATAGGCGCACAGGTCGTCGAAGGGCTGCCAGTCCACCGCCCCGGCATCCATGCTCGAGATGGTCGGAAACGACAGCACGCGGCCCAAGCGCTCGCACGCGCCCGCCTCGTCTATATCGGCAAAATCGTCCTCATGCGCAAAGAAGCGCCAAACCTCGGCCATGGCATCCTTTCGATTGTGACGACAAAGGCCACCCCACGGGAGCGGCCCTGCAACGTAAGCGTTTGCGGTCGGTTATTTGTCCTCGAGATAACGAGAGAGGAACTCGCGGGTGCGCTGGTGTTTGGGGTTGCCGAAGAGCTCGGCCGGCGCGGCGTCCTCGAGCACCACGCCCTTGTCCATAAAGACCACGCGGTCGGACACGGTTCGGGCAAAGGCCATCTCGTGCGTGACGACGACCATGGTCATGCCGTCGGCAGCGAGCTTGCGCATGACCTCGAGCACCTCGCCCACGATCTCGGGGTCGAGTGCGGAGGTCGGCTCGTCGAACAGCATGATCTGCGGATTCATGCATAGGGCGCGCGCGATGGCCACGCGCTGCTTTTGGCCACCGGACAGGCGACCCACAGCGGCGTGCGCGAACTTTTCGAGCCCCACACTCGTCAGATGCTCCATCGCGACCTTTTCGGCCTCGGCCTTGCTCATCTTTTTGAGCGTGACGGGCGCAAGCGTGCAGTTGTCGAGCACGTCCATGTTGTTGAACAGGTTAAAGCCCTGGAACACCATGCCGATGTCCTCGCGGAGTTTATTGATATTGCAGCGCTCGGCCGTAAGGTCCTGGCCGTGGAACCAGATGTGGCCCGCGTCCGGGGTCTCGAGCAGGTTGAGGCAGCGCAGGAAGGTCGACTTGCCCGAGCCCGAGGCGCCGATAATGGTGACGACCTCGCCGGGGTTAACGGACAGGTCGATGCCCTTGAGCACCTCGAGCGACCCAAAGCTCTTGCGCAGGCCCTCGACGCGGATAAGCGGCTCATTGGTCTGTGCGGCGGCCGCGGTGCCGGTAGTGGCGGTATCTGCCATGATGATTCTCCTCGTCTTGAGCCTAGTTGGAGCTGGGCAGCGTTGCCGGGGCCTCGGCGCCGAGCTTTTTGCCAAAGGCCTCGAGCAGGCGGCTCGCCACGAGCGTCAGGATCAGGTAGACCACGAGTGCCACGCAGTAGACCTCCATCTGGCGGTAGTACACGCCGGCGACGGTGGTGGTGGCGTACATGAGGTCGAACACGCCGATGACCGAAAGCACCGACGAATCCTTGATGTTGATGATGAGCTCGTTGGTGAGCGCCGGAATCGCGTTTTTAATGCCCTGGGGGAACACGACCTTGCGCATGGCCTGCCACTGCGAAAGACCCAGCGAGCGCGCTGCCTCGGCCTGGCCGGGATCGATGGACTCGATGCCGCCGCGCAGGACCTCCATCATGTAGGCGGTGGAGTTGAGCGAGATGGTGACGAGGCCGGCGGTGAAGGTACTCCAGATCTGGTTGGCCTGGGCGGTCTCGAAGCCCATGCCGCGCAAAACGGTGAAGCCCGCGTAATAGATGAGCAGGCCCTGAACCATCATGGGCGTGCCGCGCACGATGGTGGAGTAGATGGTCGCAAAGCCGCGGCCGATACTCTTAAAGAAGCGCACCAGGTCGTTGTCCACGCGATCGAAGGTCTGAATACGCAGGAACACAAAAAGCAGCGCCAGGAAGAATGCGATGACGGTACCGAAGGTGGCAAGCGCGATGGTGATCTCGATACCGCGAATGAAGAAGTCCCCGCTCTTGTAGGTCATGTAGACCAGGCTCGACAAAAAGTCGCTGGGGTTGGAGTCCGAGACGATGCTCACCTGTACCAGGTCGATAAACGACATGACGCAGCGGTCCACGAAAAAGATCGCCGCGATGGCGGCCACGACATAGCTGCCCAGGCGCGCGACGCGGTGGAAACGCTCGGATGCGAACGGCGACGTTTCGCGATAGTCACTCCAGTGCATAAGCTTGGTGACAAGCGCCGCCGCCGACACGACAATCCAGGCCCAAAGAATCGCCCAAAGGCAATCCTGGAAGATACCGGTGGGGGCTAAGAAGCTCAGCGGTGTGGGATTGCGTTGGCTAAACGCCAGGCCGAGCGCCGCGACAACGCTCGTGCCCAGGTACACATAACGGTGGTCGGCCTTGATAAAGGAGGCCAGACGATTGATGGTTTTCATGCTGCCTCCCTATGCCGGCTGACGATCGAGGCACGCGTCCCACATTTGGTCGCGTTCCTCTTGGCTAATGCCCTTGAGTGTCTTGTCGATGAGTTTAAGCAGCTTGTCCGAGCCCTTGCGGCAGCCGACGTTTGCCGCGACCTCCTGCTTAAAGCCCTCGCCCTCGGCAAAATGGATGGGGACGATACCGGGATTTTGGGCCATATAGCCCTTCTCGTTCTCGGTGTTGTAGGTCACGGCATCGCACGTGCCCTGCAGCAGGTTCGAGAACACCGTGGGAACCGAATCGACCGGGTTCTTGTGCACAACGCCCGGGATCTCGTCGATGACGGTGTCGAGCATGGTGTCCTTTTGGCCGAGCACCGTGGCACCGCTAAAGTCGCTAAGCTTGGTGGCGTTTTGGTAGGGGGAACCCTCTTTTACGAACAGGCCAAAGTAGCCAATGAAGTACGGGTCGGAGAAGCCGACCGACTCCTCGCGCTCGGGCGTGGCGCTCATACCGGCGATGATGAGGTCGATCTGGCCGTTGTTGAGCGAATCGATAAGGCCCGAGAAGCTCTGCTTGACGGCAACGGGCTCGCCACCGAGGGCCTTGCAGACGATCTTGGCGATCTGCACGTCGTAGCCATCGGCATAGGCGCCCTGCACGTTGTCGATGGGGATGGTGAACTCACTGGCTTCGGAAACCTGCCAGTTGTACGGGGCGTAGGCCGCCTCCATGCCGATGCGGATCTTATCCTTGCCGATCACGGAATCGGACAGGTCGTCGCGACCGCCGCCCGTCGTGGGCTGAACCACCTTGAGCGTGGACGGGCGCTGACAGCCGGCGAGCGCGCCGGCGACGACGGAAGCGCTCGCAGCGAGAGCGCTACCCAAAAAGATGCGACGGCTGCATACCGGCTGGCGCTGCGCATCGCACTGTTGGGGAGAATGCATAATCTGCCTTCCCTGTTGAATCGTACGCTAACGACTTAACAGGATACCGCTCAGCGTCACTTCCAGCAGATGCATATATAAGATGCATATATACAAATTAACGAACTGAAAACGATTGGTAGTCGTTGGGGACGTTCTTAAACGACTAGTCAAACAAGAACGTCCCCAACGACTAGGCATGAAAAAGGCAAGGCATAGACCTTCTGGTCATGCCTTGCCTTTTGAATGAC
>CAJMPE010000113.1 GCA_905215275.1 uncultured bacterium
CATGCGCTTCGGACGCCTGGCAACGCCGGTCATTAACGATCACGAGGACTATGAGTTCAAGATTGGTCGCGGCGTGGTCGTGCGCGAGGGGTCCGATGTGACCATCATCGCTTGTGGCCTTATGGTCGCCGAGGCGCTTGAGGCTGCCGAGGCGCTCGCTGCCGATGGTATCGATGCCGAGGTCATCAATATGCACACGATCAAGCCGCTCGATGAGCGCCTGGTGGTTGCCAGCGCCAAGAAGACCGGTCGTGTGGTCACTGCCGAGGAGCATTCGATTATCGGTGGTCTTGGCGAGGCCGTGGCCTCGGTGCTCGCGGAGCAGCATCCGGTGCCGATGCGTCGCGTCGGCGTGCGCGATGTGTATGGCGAGTCCGGCCCTGCGGTCGATTTGCTGCACAAGTACGGTTTGGACGCCGACGGCATCGAAGCTGCGGTCAGGTCCGTGTTGTAAGGAAGGTTTCCATGGGATTTGTATCTGCCAACCAAGTGACAATCGGGTATACCGCCGCCTCGCGCGAGGACGCCCTACATTATTTGTCCGAGCAGGCCATCGAGCTCGGCTTTGCCGATGACGCATCTGCCGTAGAGGCCGCCTTCATTGCTCGCGAGAACGAGGCCGAGACCGGCCTTGTCGCCGGTTTTGCCGTTCCGCATGCCAAAAGCGACGCGATCCACACGCCGGGCGTTGCCGTGCTTAAACTGACCGAGCCCGTTGAATGGCCGAGCTTCGATGGGGTGCCCGTCGATGTTGCGCTCGCGCTGTACGTGCCTGCCGGCGAGGCTGGAACCACGCATCTGCGCCTGCTCTCCAAGGCTGCCGTAATGCTGATGGACGCCGGCTTCCGCGACAAGGTGCGCGCGAGCACCGATCCCGTTGAGATTGCGGAGCTCATCAATAGCGGACTCGAAGACTAGAACGGTCATCCCGTTCAATCAATCGATCCTTCTCCAAGGAAAAGGGCCGCGACGCCATATAGGTGTCGCGGCCCTGTTTGCGTTTCCCCAGATAAAACCTGCCAAAATAAACCTATCCCTTTTTGGCAGGCTAATCGTGAGTTATTTCACCGCAACTTAGGGCACGGTTAGGAAGTGTGCACCTTAAAGAGTGGAGCCCTTGATTAGAGAGGTCGCGCTCATCTCTCTAAATGTCTCTCTAAAGAGAAGGTTGGTTAGAGAGATAGCATTAGGCAATCTAGCAGCGAATTCGATACATCTCTCTTAATGTCTCTCTAAAACAAGGCGCTTATCTCTCTAAAGTTAGAGAGATAAGCGCCTTGTTTTAGAGAGACGGAATGCCAAAATTCGTCCGTCAGCTACCATCTGCCAAAAATGACGGATAAAGGGCTCATCGAAGTAATGGGTTCATCGACGAGCCGCAACCGCCGCTATCGGAAGAAGTAGATGCAGCCGAATTGCCCCTCTATCGTCTCTCGAAGTTTGATGGGTGCTAGAGGGGCGACTGCCTCGCGATATTTTCCCAAGATAAAACCTGCCAAAACAAACCTGTCCCTTATTGACAGGTCAGTTAACGCAGTCCAGGTTGAGCATATGTGCCCGGAGCCCGCGCAGCGCCGAGCAGTTACGCCGTTTGTAAAACGGCGTAATCTAAAGGTTCATGTTGCCGTGGATGTAGGGGGTGACCTCGGGGGAGATATGGTCGCAGCCCAGCTCGCGCAGCGCGGACTCGATAACGGCGGGCAGCGGGGTTTTGCCCTCGGCATCGACGGCGTTGCCACCGAGGGCAGCAATCTTGGCGACATCTGCGGGTGCGGCCTCGATATGCATGCAGCCGCCGATCAAGCGCGCGCGTACCTGTGCCAGATCAAGATTGTGCAGGTAATCCTCGCAGGCGCGGATTAAATCGACCTTCTCGCGCGTAAGCTCCTCGCCCGTGGGGACGCGCGTGGCAAGACAGGCTCCCGCCGGCAGGCTCCAAACGGGATAGCCCCATGCGCGCAACAGCTCGCGCTCTTCGTCCTTGGTAAAGCCGACCTCCATGAGAGGGGAACGTACACCGAGCTCTTCTGCCGCTCGCATGCCAGGGCGGTAGTCACCGCGATCGCTTGCATTGCTGCCGTCGATGACGGTGGGAAAGCCGAGCGACTTGGCGTGGTTGACGATAGCGGTAAAGCCGGCGTGCTTACAGTGGTAGCAGCGATTGGCATCGTTGCAGGCTACTTGGGGGAGCTGCAACTGATCGACCGAAAGATTGAGCACAGGGAGCTTAAAATGTGGCTCATCATTGGCTGGCCCGTCAACGGATCGCTCAAACGAAGCCTGTTCGGGCGTGCCGATGAGCGGCGTGGTGAGGTGGACGAGAAGCGTGCTAGCAGGCATGATGCGGGCGCAGACCGCGGCCAAAAAGCTGCTGTCGACGCCGCCGGAAAAGCCGATGGCAACGCGTCCGTATGCCAAAAGCAGCTGCTCGAGCTCTGCGAGTTTGTCCTGAAGCTCCTTTGCAGGTGCGGTGGTGTCTGAAAACATGAATCGATCCTTACCAATATGTACTCGGTCAAAAACTATAATCCTACCGGGCTGCTTGTCATAATACTTCTACCTATGTAACGAAAGTGCAATATGGCATATACGTTATATACAAGTTGCCAAATGCGGTAGAGTTGCGGTAATGCGATAGCGAGAGCCGATGGGGGATCGATATGATCAAGGCTGTAATTTTTGACATGGATGGAACGCTGGTCGATACCGAGCGTTTGGGGATTAAGGCCTGGAAGGCGGGCGCTGCCGAGCTGGGGGTCGCGATTGATGAAGCGCTGATCCATCAGTTTATCGGTCGCACGCTGCCCGATGTCATGGACATCCTCGATAAGCATTACGGCAGCCACGAAACCACCGAGGCGGTCTATGCCCGCCACAAGGAGATTCGCGATGAGATGGTCAAGACCGAACTGGAGCTTAAGGCCGGCGCCGCCGAGTGCATAGACGAGCTGCTGGCTGCGGGCTATCACGTGGGCCTTGCGACGTCGTCGCGCCATGTCACGGCCGAGCGCAACCTTAAGATGGTCGGCCTCTTTGACAAGTTTGAAACGGTGACCTGTGGCGAGGACGTTGTGCACGGCAAGCCCGACCCCGAGATGTATCTGCTTGCCTGCGAGCGCGCGGGCTTTGCCCCCGAGGAGTGCGCCGTGGTCGAGGATTCGCGCAACGGCTGCGTCTCGGGTATCACGGCCGGCTGCCATGTCTTTGCTGTGCCCGATATCGTGCCGCTGCCGCAGGACGTGGTGGATGGCTGCGAGGTCGTGCTCGACACGTTGTTCGATCTGGCGGCGGCGGTCAAGGCCGCACGCTAGACAATTGCGGCGTTGAAGCGAGCGATTGCCCACGTTTGCGTTTAAGCAAAAGAGGTCCGGCAATGGTCGGGCCTCTTTTGCTTAGGCGGAGTTTTGGCATACTGGCCGACGTGCTATAGATACGCGCCCAGGTTGATGGCGGTGGCGTCGGTCTGGGTGTTTGCCTGGGTGCTGGCGCGCTCCAGTAGGAACGGCCGCACGAGTTCTTGGCGGTTGATATCCTCGGCGGCCGTGACTGCGGTGACGGTGCGCGCTGCAGAGCCGACGCGGATATGCTTGGTCTTTATCGGGACCTTGTTCTCGATTTGCTCCATCAGCAATTGGACACCCTTGCGGCCAATTTCGTAACCCGGCGGTGCCACCGTGGTGAGGGGGACCGACCCGCTCCAAGCGAGTGGGTTGCCGTCGCATCCGGCCACGCGAACCTGCTCGGGGACGGAGATGCCTTTGTCGACCAATGCCGAGATAACGCCCGAGGCCAACACGTCGGTCAGGCCGACGACAAAATCGGGGCGTTCGTCGGCAGGGCGCCCGGCAATCTGAGCGCCAATGCTGTAGCCGTCGGCTGCGGTATTCCACTCTCCGGCGTCAATGACTTCAATTTTGATATCGGGATGCAAGGCGAGGGCCTTGTGAATGCCAAGTACGCGCAGGGTGAGCTGCATGAATGCCGCTCTGCCCACAACGGTGATATGGCGTGTGCCGCGGGCGATGGCGAGCTCGGCGATGATGCGGCCTTGTGCCTCGTTGTCGGCCGCTACGTAGTAGCCGGGCTCGGAGCAATGGATGTCCAGGTGGACAATCGGCACGGGCATCTTGGTCGTTGCGGGGTGCCAGTCGGGGGACGCCATGGGCTGAACCATGACGCCGGACATTTGCGTGCCCATAAAGTAGCGCAGGTAATGGTCCTGGAGAATATCGTCGTTATCGGCGTTGGCGATGAGTAGGTCGTAACCGTGCTTGCGGGCCTCGTTATGGGCGCCGCTGGCAATTTGGAGCGAAAAACCGTGGTCGAGACGGGGGAGCACCAAGCCAAAGGACTTGGTGGCGCCGCCCGCGAGCTGACGAGCGCTTTGGTTGGGCAGGTAGCCAAGGCGATTGATGGTCTCGTTAATGAGCTTGAGGGTCTCGGGGCGCAGCTTTTCGGGATGGTTGAGCGCGTTGGAAACCGTGCCCAACGAAACCCCGGCCTCGCGCGCGACGTCGCTGATTTTTACCTTTGCCATAGCGGCCCCTTTGATGCGTTTCAAGTACAAGCCAGATTGTAGCATCGCCCGCCTCTGAGGTGTCAAAACCTGCCAATTAGGGACAGGTTTATTTTGGCGGGTTTTATCTGGGCAAATGCTGGAGCCCAGGCCACCACAAAGGCGCCTGTCCCCATCGTGGTGGTTTGGGCATGTGTGCATCGAGTGGTATCTAAGTTGAGATACCACTTCTGGTATATCAGCTTGCGTTTGCGTGAGTACAATACTCGAACGTTATACGTCTCAGCGCCCCTTGTGCGTGGACGTCTTGCAGTCACGCGAACGAAGGGATTTATCTTATGTGCGGAATCGTCGGCTACACCGGCTCTGATATTGCAAAGAACATCCTGGTCACGGGCCTCAAGCGTATGGAGTATCGTGGCTATGACTCCTCGGGTGTCGCGCTCGAGGTGGGCGAGGGCGCCGCGGCGCACCTCGATGTCATCCGTCGCGTGGGCAAGGTCGCGGGCTTGGAGAGCGAGCTTTCCAACATTGACAGCGACGCTACCTGCGGTATCGGCCACACCCGTTGGGCTACCCACGGCAAGCCCTCCGTCGTTAACGCTCATCCCCACACCAGCTGCGACGGTCGCATTGCCATCGTCCACAACGGCATTATCGAGAACTTCGCCGAACTGCGCGAGGAGCTGGAGGGCCGCGGCCATCACTTTAAGAGCGAGACCGATACGGAGGTCTTCGCGCATCTGATCGAGGAGGCCTATGCCGAGACGCACGACCTGATGGCCTCCGTGCGCGAGGCTTGCACCCACGTGGTAGGCGCCTACGGCCTGGCCGCCGTGTGCGCCGACGAGCCTGGCGTGATCGCCGTTGCTCGCAAGGACTCCCCGATTGTGGTCGGCGTGGGCGAGACCGGCTCCTACGTTGCCTCCGACGTCATCGCGCTCATCGACGCCACCCGCGATGTCGTGGTGCTCGAGGACGGTCAGTTTGCCAAGCTTACGCCTGCGGGCGTCGAGTACACCGACGAGGCCGGCAATGTCATCGAGCCCAAGGTCACCTACATCGATTGGGATCTGGACATGGCCGAAAAGGGCGGCTATCCCGACTTTATGCTCAAGGAGATTCACGAGCAGCCGCGCGTCGTGCGCGACACGCTGGTTGGCCGTATGACGCCTGCCGGCGAGCTCGATATCGATGAGCTGGGCCTGTCCCTCGAGGAGCTCAACGACATCGACCGTGTCTACGTGATCGCCTGCGGCACCAGCTATCACGCAGGACTCATCGCAAAGAACCTTATTGAGGGCTGGGCTCGCATTCCCACCGAGGTTGAGGCTGCCAGCGAGTTCCGCTATCGCAACCCCATCATCACGCCGACGACGCTCGTCGTTGCCGTGTCCCAGTCGGGCGAGACGGCCGATACCCTCGCCGCCATTCGCGACGCGCGTATCAAGGGCGCCAAGGTCTTTGGCATCACCAACGTGGTGGGCAGCCCCGTGGCGCGTGAGAGCGACGGCGTCATTTATACCAAGGCCAACAAGGAGATCGCGGTCGCCTCGACCAAGAGCTTCATCGGCCAGGTTGTGAGCCTGACGCTGCTGGCTCTGCTGCTGGCGCAGGTCAAGTACCGTCTGACCACTAAGCAGACGCGCATGATGTTCCGCGAGCTTTCCGATACGGCCGAGCAGATCCAGTGGATTTTGGATACGCAGACCGAGGCCGTGCATGAGGCCGCCCTGCTGTGCAAGGACGCGCAGTCCGCACTGTTCGTGGGCCGTGGCATGGGTGCCGCTATTTCCTACGAGGGCGCGCTCAAGCTCAAGGAGGTCAGCTACCTGCACGCCGAGGCGTATGCTGCCGGCGAGATGAAGCATGGCCCCATCGCGCTGATCGATCCGGGCTTCCCCGTCATCGCCGTGGCCACCAAGAGCGCTACCTACGACAAGACCGTGTCGAACCTTATGGAGTGCAAGGCGCGCGGTGCCAAGGTCATCGTCGTTGCCACTGAGGGCGACGAGGAGATCAACAAGATCGCCGACTGCATCATTCGCGCGCC
>CAJMPE010000114.1 GCA_905215275.1 uncultured bacterium
CTTTATGAGGACTTTTATTACGTTCTTCTGGAGAAATTCAGACACGAGATACAAGCCCGAACTCCGCAGGCAAAATCCTATCTAGAACCAGAAGTTTGTCATTGGTCAAATGACTAACTTCTGAATCTCTTGGCGGGCACATCCACCCGGAACAGACATGTGAGCCAATCGCGAACCCTCTTTGGCAGCAAATCCACCAGCCAGTATTCGCATGATCTGTTCCGGCGTACCGTGTAGCGGTCCATGCTCATCAACAGCTTGTTGATTGAGTTACCCGGCAACTCCATCTTCCAATTCGGCCCACGTTCCTGTTGAAGCATCAGGTTGTGCCGAATCTGAAGCCTGAGGTCGCATCCGATGAGGTAGACCAACAGTTTCCCGAGATGCGAGGCTTCCGTGACACGCAGACGCCGGCCAGGCAACTGATTTTTCAGTTGGTCGAAGCCTTGCTCAATCAGTCCTCGCAAACGATATAAATCAATAGCAACAGAGGAATCTTCAACCACATTGCTCTTAATGTTCAGCCAACCGGCGAGGTCAGCTGTCCTATTAACCGCCATCTGATCAATCACCCATATTTTTTTCGGGGTTTGATGCTGAGATCCCTTCGGATCGGCCACTTCCTTCAGATACGGTCTTGCCTCTTGGAACAGACGCTGATCGACCTTTCGTCCATGACTCAGTTCATCGAAGACCTGTACCACTAGGCTGTTCAGGTTCGACCTGACCGCCTGTGCGCGTTCCGGATCGTAGAAAAGGTGGCTGTAAACCTTGGCGGTAGTTTTGTTCGACTTCTGCCAACTCTCGGTGACGGTATGGCTATAAACACGATGAATTCGATCCCAGGCTTGAGTCCTGCGCTCAAGCTCACGGCCTTGTTCAAAAATCCACTTTTCCTCATTGCTGCCGGCTGCAATTGGACAACCGGTAAGAAAAGCCATGTTGTCATTGATCAGCTTGTTCAGCATTGAGTTTGACGGGTACCCGCGATCGCTGATCAGCATGATTTGATCCATCGGGAAGCCGGCCTGCTTCATGCGTTCATAAATATAGGAATACGATCCGCGGTCATTGATGGAACCGTTGTAGGCGAATGCGTAGACGATGCGTCCTGTCAGCTGATCGAGGACGGTCGCAAGATTCAACTGAGGTAGCCCTTCGTCCTGCTTGGCGTGGCCATATTCAATTTGCTCTGCAGATGAATACGAATTAATGCTGGTACTGTCAATCGCGCAGTATCGAATTGGAATTCTTCCGTCGACTTCGGCCTGCTTCTTCTGCAGAGTTTTGAAACGTTTCGCCCAGAACTCATCCCATGCTTCAGGCGTGCACGTGCGAAGCAGTTTGGTTACTTCCTGACCGGAAAGATTCTGAGCCACTCGAGGAAGGATCTGATGGTAGGCCCAGTCGGAGTAGCAATCGGCCGAACCACCCTTGAGGATCTGATAAATCGCATAGCTGATCCATTGTTCGGCATGCTTGCTATCAAACACTTCAGCAAGCGCCGACACGATTCCTTGATGAATGGCAAGCCCTTTCAGAGCATAGTGAGGCAGGAAAAATTTGAAATTTCCTTCCTCCTTGTCCTCCGGATTCTCATCGTCTGCCGCCTCGTCATTCAAATCGCCATCCGCCGCCGTGTCTTCTATCGCAACGTTTTCTTCGACAGGCTTCTTATTGGGGAAGCCTACGGATTCGGCGGGAAGTTGGTCAAAGAAGGTGTTCTCATCGACAAGATCGTGATTCAAGTAATACCAATCCTGTTGAGCAAATTCGGGATGGAGAGACAGAAATTTCGAGGACATCTTCACCATGCCGCTAGACTGGATCACACCCACCTGGATTTGGACAGCCGGAACAGAACGTCCTTTCTTCCCCAGCGCCGCCTCTTCCGGAATAGGAGCAATCCATTTGTTGCGATAAGCCCTGACATAGGTCTTGCCCTTGTTCTTATAAGACATGAGCTTGAGGTGAAGAATTTCCTGTCCCGTGGCCATTTTTAGTCACCAACTATATTAATTGGTGTACATTATATTTTACTCTAGTTTGACCAAAAAACAAGAGCCCTGCCAGTTTTTTTCTGTCTGGCAGGGCTCTTGAGGTTTCGCGTTATCTAGATAGTAGATTTACCGCGGAGTTCGGGTTTTAATCAAAAAACGGCGGAAAATTCCGCCGTTTATGATGTTTTGTACGAATAGGCACCCTCTGTCGGAGCCCTACTTCCTGCCCGCAAAGAGCCAGGGACAGCACACCCTCTCGAGCAGTCCGATGACGCCGTAGATCACGAGACCAAGAAGGCTCATGCCCAGAATGGCGTTGAACATGAAGAGCACGTCCCCCATGCCCCAGGCGTCCATGATGAGGTAGCCGAGCCCCGAGGTGGTTGCGAAGCTTTCGGCCAGAAAGAGCACCGCGACCGCCGTGCCGCTCGCCACCTTGAGGGAGGTGAAGAGCGCGGGGAGCGCTGCAGGAACATAGAGATGTCGGACGGCCTCGGCCGTCGTGCCGCCCATCGAGCGGAAGGCCTTGACCCAGGAGGGATCGATGCTGAGAGCCCCCGCACGGATGATGACGAGCACCTGATAGCCCGTCGTAAGCGCAATGAGGAGAACGCGCGAGGCGTCTCCGAGCCCCACCAGCGTGAAGAAGACGGGAAGTAATACGATCTTGGGCAGCGGATAAGTAATGAAGAGGAGCGGACTGCCCGCCAGATCCGCCGCGCGGCAGTGTCCGAGCAGAAGTCCCAGAGGAAAGGCAACCGCGACGGCCGCAACAAGGCCGAGCGTCAGGCGCCAGAGGCTCACGAGGATGTGCCCCCAGAATTCAGGCGTGCTCAGAGACTCGGCGAAGAGCCTGATCGTGGCCACGGGATCGGGCAGAAGGTCGGGCCCGAGCGCAAGCGCGCCCGCGTGCCAGCATCCGCCCAGAAAGAGAAAGCCGAGGATGTAACGCAGCACGATCATTCGTCCTCTCCCGAAGCGGCCGCCAGCCTCGCGTGAATGCGGCGCACGGTGTCGTAAAAGGCAGGCGAGGCCCTGTCGCCGCAGCCGAGCTCCTGCGAGTAGGCGGGATTTTCAAAGCATTCGGGCGCTCTGCGGCCGTGGGGCGCAAGCATCAGGACGTGCGAACCGAGCGCCACGGCCTCGCCGATGTCGTGTGTCACCAGAATCACGCTGCAGGGATGCCTGCGGCGGAGCGCAGTCAGGAAATCCTGCATGCGCGCACGCAAAAGCGCGTCAAGAGCCGAGAAGGGCTCGTCCATGAAGAGAACCTGAGGCTGCACGATGAGCGCGCGGCCGAGCGCAAGACGCTGCCGCTGTCCTCCCGAAAGCTCGGAAGGAAAGCGCGACTCGAGCCCCGAGAGCCTGAGTTCGGAAAGCATGGCCGAGACACGTCCGGCCGAATCGGCGCAGCGTCCGGCGGAAAGCTCCAGTGGAAGCGCGAGGTTCTCCCTCACGCGCTTCCACGGAAAAAGACCGAGATGCTGCCAGACGAAGCTTGTGCGCATGTCCTGAATCGAACGGACTCCGCCCTGAGGAGAGGTCCACCTGACCGTCCCCGAAATCGAAGGCCTCAGCCCCGCAAGAGCGGTGAGAAGCGTCGACTTCCCGCAACCGGACTCGCCGACGATGGCAAGCGAGGCCCCCGGCGGCAGCGACAGATCCAGCCCCTCAATGACGGGCCTGCCGTCGTAGCCAAGCGTAAGCCCGTTGCAGGCCAGTCCCGGCGGCTCAAGCGCCTCTTCCCTTTGATTCTGCATGCGCACCTTCGAATTACGGACGGATCACCACGCTGTCGTAAGCGGGCACCGACTTGATCATGTTCTTTCCGACCATCCATTCTCCCACGCGGCGCACGTCTTCGGCGCTCGGCAGGGGAGGCAGACCGTCATTCGTGCCGAACATGGAGAAGCGGACCATCGTGTAGTTCTGCGCAACGGGCGCAGGCAGCAGGCCCTTCTTCACCATGACGGCGCGGAAGCGGTCGGGCTCCGACTCTATGAGTCTGGCGGCATCCGCCACGGCACCCCGGAAGGCGGCGACGGTCTTGTCGTCAAGTCTGTCCTTCTTGAGCGCAACGACGGCAAGCGCCTCGTTGAGACCGCGGTCATCCCAGATCACGCGTCCGCCCTTCGCCTCGACGACGGAGACGAGCGGCTCGGGCAGCATGGCCGTTGCGGCCTTGCCGGTCTGAAGCATCTGCAGGCGGATCGGGATCTGCTTGACCTCAAGGTTCCTGAGCGCGCCGTCGGAAAGCTTTTCCTCAGCCTTCATGCGGTCGAGCAGGTAGTCGATGATCGTGGCGGAGCTCATGGCCGTCTCCGTACCGTCGAGATCCTTGAGCGAGCGGATCTTCTCGGCGGCGGCAGGCGCGACGACGAGACCAAAGGCACGCTGCGCCCGGCTCGTATGGGTCGTCGTGAGAATCACGGCCTGGGGAACGCCTCGTTCATTCTGAGTGAAGACGTTCATCAGATCGCCGAAATGCCCGTCAAGGCGGCCCGCACGCATGGCGGCACCAAGTTCGAGAGCAGACTTGAAAGGAATCACCTCAACGTCAAGCCCTCTGGCATTGAACAGCTTTTCGTCGGCCGCAGCGTGGATCACAATGGCGTCGGCGGCTGGAAGCACGCCGATGCGAAGGAGCTCGGCGTCGACCGACGCGGAAACCATCGTGCCGGCAGCCAGCAGGGCCGCCCATAAAGTCTTCTTCAAAATGAGCTCCTTAGGGAAAAGCTAGTCGCGCCGGCGCGCGGCCTCCCCCGCCGTCACAGACCCACGTTGAGATCCGCGTCGGGATCTCCGGCGTCGTCATAACGGTAGGGAGCTTCATCGTCGAACGGCACGTCGGGCGGCATGCCCGAGACGTCATATTCTTTCATACCATCGGGTACAAAATCAATCTTCTCGTCCGAAAGCTCAGGCGGCAGGCTCTCCGCAAAGGCGGCGGACTCTCCCGCGGTACGCCCTGGGGCGCTTGCTGCCAGAGCCTCCCTTACGGAAACACGGGAGGCTCCCTGAGGCGCGGCCTGCTCGCCCGAGACGGAAGAAGTCCCCGTGTCGCCCCTGAGGAAGCGCTGTAGCTGCGCGACGATCGGATTGGACGAAAGGGGGCGGACTCGCCGCCCCAAGGCTTTTCAGCCGCACGCTGGCTCTCGAACCTTGCCTGATTCTCAATGCGCAGGCGGTACTCGCGTTCCGCAAGACGAGCCTCGTCCGCAAGGCGCTGAAGCTCAGCCCTTCTGTCGTTGAGCCTGCGCATCGCGTCCATGTCCCTCGCCGCATCATGGGCAAGCATTTCGATGCGGGCCTTCGTGCGCTCGAGCTCGATGAAGGCCTTCCTTACCTCAAGGCGGGCGCCCTCCTCGGGCGTGCCCGTCGAGAGCTCCTCGGTGAGGAGCTCCTCATAATAGGAAAGGCTGGCACTCTCTCCGAGCCTCATGAGAAGGGAAGCAGGATTGACGCAGCCTCCTTCCTCGTCCTCTGCCGCCGCTGCGCGCCAGACCTCGATGATGCGTTCGGCGGCGGGATGCGTGCTAGACAGGAACTTCTCCTCGATCGAGTGGCTGAATTCGCTCACGAGATGAGGATAGGAAAGGAGGCACTGGAGCATGCGCTCCCTAACGTCCTTGACGCGAACTCGAGGCTCGGGTGCGGGCTTCACGGGCCAGCGGGAAAAGCGGTCGTCACGCCTGCGGGCAAAGCCGCCGCGCCCCTGCTGCCGGCCGCCATCGAAGGACGGTCTGGAGGGAGCGGCACCGGCGAGTCCGTACTGGCGCTCGATGTCATCCGCCTGCAGGCGGGTGATGCCCGCAAGCTCGCGGATGAATGCAAGCCGCAGGATGGGCGCATGCTGCATCGAGAGCACCCAGGGCTTGGCCTCGGCCACGAGCTTCGCACGCTCCTCGGCGTACATGAGCTCCTTTCCTTCGAGAAGGAGCTTCTTCATGAAGTCCGTGAGTCCATAGGCCTTTTCAATCTGGCGCTCGAAACCCTCAGCGCCCTCCGCCTTGATGAGGCTGTCGGGATCGTGCTCGGGCGGCAGGATGATGAAGCCCGCCTTCTGCACGTCCGTGATGACGGGCAGGGCCGCCTCAAGCGCACGACGCGCAGCCTTGCGGCCGGCGGCGTCGCCGTCGAACGAGAAGTAGACGCTGTCGGTGAGCTTGAAGAGCTTCCTGACATGCTCGGGCGTGATCGACGTACCGAGTGCGGCGACGGCCTCCTCGAACCCGGCCTGCGAAAGCTGGATCACGTCCATGTAGTCCTCGCAGACGATGGCGCGGCCCTTGCCGTAGATCGCCTCCCTGCCTTCGAAATAGCCGTAGAGCTCGCTGCCCTTGTGGTAGACCGGCGTTTCGGGACTGTTGAGGTACTTGGGCTGCTCGTCGCCGTTCATCGTGCGGGCGCCGAAACCGATCACAAGCCCCTTGGCGTTGCGGATCGGGAACATGATGCGCCCTCTGAACGCATCGTAGCGCCTGTCGTTCCTGACCAGCCGGGCGGTGCCAGAAGAACAAAGTTCCTGGAGACTTTAGACCGCATCATTC
>CAJMPE010000115.1 GCA_905215275.1 uncultured bacterium
CTCAGCAGCCCCCTCGCTTGCAGCCTTCTCGGCGGCAAGGCGGGCGCGACGCTCGGCAAAGGTCTCCTTCTTGGCGGGCGCTGCCGTCTCGGCGGCATCCTCGTCCGCATCGGAATCGTCATCGACGGCAGCCTTCTTGGGCTTGACCGGGGCCGACGCGGCCTCGCTCACCGGATCGATAATCTCGGACTGAACAACGGCCGTCATCTTTTCCTGCGTCTCGCGGAACTGACGGATGGCACGGCCGATCGTGCGGCCCATCTGCGGGAGCTTATCCGGGCCAAACAGCAAAAAGCCGAAGACCACGATGATCGCGAGCTCACCCTCTCCAATACCAAACACACATACCTCCAAGGCTCGATGTGAGTCGAGCCCGCACCGCGCCATTCGGCCGGAACTCGTCTATTCATTCGGTCAAGTATAGCGCCCGGACGCCAAAACGTCCGAGCGCATCACAAACATATGCCAAACGGCATGCCCTTTTGGGGGCAAAGATTATGCAGCGGTGATCGAAATCTCCTGGTCGACACCCAACAGCTGAACCACGCGCATCACCGGGGGCTGCACATTGGTGCAGCTAAAGCGCTTGCCGTGGTCGACCGCGTGGTGCGCGGCGCCCACAAGCACGCCAATGCCCGTCGAGTCGATGTAGCTCACCTGGGCAAAATCGAGCTCAACGGCCTCGGTGGGCTGCTCGAGCGCCAGGTCGATAGCATTGCGCAGGCTGTCGGCGTTAGAGATATCGATCTCGCCGGTTACCTTAATGGTGTAGAGCTCTGGCGTGGGGTTGGTGGAAATACCCAAATCCATGTATACGCTCCTTTACGTATCGAAAGTGCGGATAGTACGGGAAGCCGCGCGTTAGGCGCGCTCGGCACGCGCAAGCTCGGCAGCGACGAGCTTCACAGCCAGCACCAGCACATCGAGCGCGGCCTCCAGGTCCTCGACCGTGGGATAGCTCGGTGCGATGCGGATGTTGGTGTCGCGCGGGTCCTTGCCATAGGGCCAGGTGGCACCGGCCGGCGTGAGCTTGACGCCCAGGTCGGCACAAAGCGCGGCGACCTTCTGGGCCGAGCCCTCGGGACCATCGAAGCTTACAAAGTAGCCGCCGCGGGGGTGCGTCCAGGTAGCACAGCCCGTGTCGCCCAAGCCCTCGGTGAGCTTGCGCTCGACGGCCTCAAAGCGCGGACGCAGGAACTCGGCATGCTTTTTCATGTGCTCCTTGACCGCCTCGATGGTGGGAAGGAAGCGCACGTGACGCAGCTGGTTGAGCTTGTCGGCGCTGATGAGGCCGGCCTTCAGGCGCTTGGAGAACTCGGCGATGACCGCGGGGCTCGCACCGATAAAGCCGATGCCGGCGCCCGGGAAGGTGATCTTGGACGTCGAGGCAAAGGCCACCACGCGGTCCTCGGTGCCCGCCGCGCGGGCAAGATCGAAGATGTTGGCGAGCTCGTCGGTCTCGTCGTACAGATCGTGCACGCAGTAAGCGTTGTCCCAGAAGATGCGGAAATCGGGCGCGGCCGTGGGCATCTCGACCAGGCGGCGCACAGTGTCCTCGCTAAAGGTGATACCCGTGGGGTTGGAATACTTGGGCACGCACCAGATGCCCTTAATGGAGTCGTCGGCGGCAACGAGGCGCTCGATCTCGTCCATGTCGGGGCCGTTGTCGGTCATCGCGACGGGGACGTTCTCGATGCCCAAGTCGGCGGTGATGCCAAAGTGGCGATCGTAGCCGGGAACGGGGCACAGGAACTTGACCTTCTTGCCGTCGTGCGCGGCCTCGTAAGCCTCCCAAGGCTCGCTGCCGCACGAGCCACAGCGCCAGAACATGCCGGCGATGTCGTGCTCAATCAGCAGGCTCGACGAACCCAGTACGAGCGTCTGCTCGGCGGGACAGCCCAGGAACTCCCCTGCCAACTTGCGTGCCGAGGGAATACCCTCAAAGCAGCCGTAGTTGGAGCAGTCGACGTTGCCATCGTGCAGATCGGCGTCGGCGTTGAGGATATCGAGCATGGGTCGAGAGATGTCCACCTGGGAGGGCGACGGCTTGCCGCGGGCCATGTCGAGCGCCAGGCCCTTGGCCTTGACCTCGGCGACCTCGGCTTTGAGTGCCTCGATAGCGGCATCGAGTTCGGTGGTTTCCATCTTCTGGTAGATCGTCTGCATGGGTGCGACCTTTCGCGAAGCGGGACGTTGCAGTTCGTCTAAGTATAGACCGCCACCGCCGCAACGTTATGAAGCCGTGATAGATTAAGTACATCGCAATAAATTACGAATCGCCGCGCATGCCGGCGTGGGGCGCCCAAGGAGGCACTATGGAGTACGGATCGTTCCAGGCCGAGGAATTCGGCGACCTGCAGCGCCTGGTCGACGGACTGTTTTACGATCGCCACGCCATCGACCGCCTAGATCTGATCGTACAGGCCGAGATCTTGGACCTGGCGCCCGACCTCATGGAAATCGTCAACCTGCTACCGCCCGGCTATTACGACCGCCAGTCACTTTGCGACCAGCTCAACTCCGCCTTGGCCGCCCACGGCTGGGGCGCCGTCTACGGCACCGTGGAATAAACCTAGTCATTTAAGAACGTCCCCAATGACTAAAACGCCGCTTGTGATGGTGTTCACAGGCGGCGTTTTCAAACTTGTATGTGCTCTTACTCTTCCTTGGGCGCGGGGTGTTTGCAGACCACGCTCATGTAAATCATGCCGAGCACGGCAGCGGTGACCGAACCGGCAAGGATGGCGGCCTTGGCAGCCAGAACCTCAAACTGGGCCGTCGGGAAGGCGAGGCCGCTGATGAGAATCGACATGGTAAAGCCGATACCGCCCAGAATGCCCACACCGGCAATCATGTGCCAGTTGACATTGTGCGGCAGCTCACAGACCCTAAACTTAACCAGGGCAAACGTCATGCCAAAGATGCCGATCGGCTTGCCCAGCAGCATGCCAAAGTACACGCCGAGCGTCACCGGGTCGGTGAGCAGCGTGCTCATGTCCACGCCCACCAGGCGAACCTGTGCGTTCACGAACGCAAAGATCGGCAGAATCACAAAGTTGACCGGCGTGGAGATCAGACGCTCCATGCGGATGAGCGGCGGGGTCACGCGGTGCATGACGCGCTCGACCTTGGTGGTCGAGACGGTAAAGTCATGCTGGCCCAGGATGTGTGCCTCGTCGTCGTAGCGGTCATCGAGCAGCGGCAGGCACTCGCCCAACCAATCGGTGAGGCTATCGAGCTTAACGCCGCACTTGGCCGGGATGGTAAAGGCCAAGATGACGCCAGCAAGTGTGGCATGTACGCCGCTCTTGAACATGCAGAACCACAACAGCAGACCCAGTACCGAATACGGGGCAAGGCGGTAATGCTGCGTCTTGTTGAGCCACACGAGCGCGCAGGTCACAAGCGCGGCGGCGCCCAACCAAAACGGATTGGGGCTCTGACCGTAGAAGATGGCGATGGCGGCGATGGAGATGAGGTCGTCGGCGATGGCGAGCGTCGAGAAGAACACGCGCACGCCGTTGGGCACGCGATTGCCCAAAAGCGACAGCACGCCCAGCGCAAAGGCAATATCGGTTGCCATGGGGATGGCCCAACCGTTGTGGGCGCCGGCATGGTTAAAGATCAGGTAGATGCAGGCGGGAACGACGACGCCGCCCACGGCCGCCAGCATGGGAAGCATGGCCTGACGCGGATTCTTGAGCTCGCCGACCGTCATCTCGTACTTAAGCTCAATGCCCACCAGCAAAAAGAAAATCGCCATGAGGAAGTCGTTGACGAAAAGCTCAACGGTGAGACCGGCCGTAAGGTTGCCCAGACCCACATACAGCGGGGTCTCCAAAAAGTGATGGATGGCCTCATAGGCATCGGTGTTGGCGCAAACGACGGCGGCGATGGCGGCGAAGACCATGACGGCGGCGGAAATCGTGCCGTTCTCGGCGATGCGCTCCCAAATGTCGTGGCGCTCAAAACGCTTGCGCTCACGAACGTTGAACAGCTGCTCGGGTGCTGCCATGGGCGGCTCCTTTCACGGGAAGGCTCCCGTCTTAAAAAAGCACGGCCCGCCCAAGTGGCGGCGCCGCGCTCTAACGTATTACGCTTGCATCTAGCCTACCCTGCACGACAAGCGCACAAGCACGGCCGAAAAGCGGAACCACAGGTTGAACATTATTTGCTCAACGGCACGGGCACGCCCGTCCAAGAGACGACGCGGCGCCGTGCACAAAAAACGACCGGAGCGCGGGGTGTCCGCGATCCGGTCGTGGCATTTGGTCAACTAAACCTAGCAGGCGGCCATAATGGGGGCAGCGACCTGCTTCTTACGGGAGAGGACGCCCGGCATCCAGACGCCGTCGTGCTCGTCGGCAATGCCCAGGCCCTTCTGAGCGGCCTCGGTCTCGCCCTCGAGCAGGACCTGCGAGCCCTCCTCCATAATGTCGGTGATGCACAGAACAATGCCGTCAGCACCCTTCTCGGCGGCGTAGGCGCGCATGGCCTCGCGAATCTCGTCGATCATGCCGAGCGCGCGGCTCTTGTCGACGGTCTCGTACTGGCCGATGAGTAGCTTCTTGCCGGCGGGCTCAAACATCTTGATGTCGTTGCCGACCATCTCGGCTGCGGTGAAGGAGCCGGACGGACGGGTAAGGAAGACCTCCATGCCAAACTTGACCGGGTCGACGCCCACCTGCTCGCCGAGCTTGGCGGCGACGGCGCGGTCGACATCGGTGGTGGTGGGGCTCTTGAGCATGAGCGTGTCGGTCATCATGGCCGAGAGCAGCAGCTTAGCCTGGACGTCGGAAAGCTCAACGCCGAGCACGCCGGCGAGCTTGGTGACGATGGTGCAGCTGGAGCCCCAGGGCAGGCAGATGTAGTGCAGCGGGCCGGCGGTCTCGAAGTCACCGATGCGGTGATGGTCGACAACGCCAAAGACCGTGGCGTCCTTAAGGCCGGCGACGGACTGGGCGGACTCGTTGTGGTCGGTGAGGACGACGAGCTGACCGGCCTCGACGGACTCGATCACACGAGGCTCGGCGATGCCGGCGTCGGCGAGCAGCTTGGCGGACTCTGCCGGAAGCTGACCAAGGGCGCAGGCCTCGTAGGTGTTGCCGGCATACTCAACCTGGTTGAGCAGCTGGGACAGGACGACGGTGCTCATGATGGCGTCGTTATCGGGGTTCTGGTGACCAAAGACAAGAACGTTTGCCATGGGTTTCCTCCACTTGATATGTGTACTTGGACGTAGCTATGGTAGCACGCCGATGCCGAGCCTTCGCAGACGGAAGGGCCACGGCATATTTTGGGGCAGGCACGGGGGCCAAGGCTGTCCCTTTTACACCGTGTTGGTGCAAAGTAACCTGACCCCCTTGCACCAGCTATTTACCGGCGGCGCGCAGAGCTACGTAGGCGGCGCCGATGATGCCGGCGTCGTTGCCGAGCGAAGCGACCTTAATGGGCGTCTCACGCGAGGCGGAAAGCGCGTAGCGCTGGAAGTGCTCGCGAACGGCGTCGAGGTAGACATCGGCCGAAGCGGACGCGCCGCCGCCGATCAGGAACATCTCGGGGTCGACCACGTTGGCGATAAGCGCCAGAGCGCGGCCGAGATAGTCGGCCATGGTATCGGCAGCTGCCAGCGCCAGTTTGTCACCCTCGCGGCAGGCCTGGAACACGTCCTTGGAATCTGAGGGGCCGGTGAGCTCGACGGGCTCGACGCCCGCCTTCTTGCACTCGGCAAGGTAGTTGCTCACCACGCCGGTGGCACTGGAATACTGCTCCAGGTGGCCATGGCCACCGCAGCCGCAGGTACGCTCCTCGGCCGGGTTCAGGCACATGTGGCCAATCTCGCCGCCGGCGCCCACAACGCCCGATACCACATCGCCGTTAACGATAACGCCGCCGCCCACGCCGGTACCGATGGTGACCATCACCACGTTCTGCACGCCCTTGGCAGAACCGAGCCAGGCCTCGCCCATGGCAGCGGCGTTGGCATCGTTCTCGTACTTAACGACCGCGTCGGGGCAGTGCTTTTGAATGGCGATCCTCAGCTCGGGCAGGTTAATGGCAATGTTGGCCTTGACCTTGGCATCGCCCGATGCCGGGATGGGGCACGGAACGGCCAGGCCAATGCCCGCCACAAAGGCACGCGGAATCCGTGCCTTGGCGACCACCTGGTCGATAGCCTCGGTCACCGCGGCAAAGCCCGCGGCGTCAACGATGGGAGGCGTGGGCACGCTGGCCTTGGCTAGCAGGTTGCCGTCCTCGTCGAACAGGCCCTCCTTAACCGAAGTGCCGCCGACGTCAATGCCGATGTAGTACTGCTTAGGTTCCATGGGAGCCCACCTTTCTCGTTTAAACATTGCCTGTATGGTACCGCTCCCAAGGCAAAAACCTACCAAAAAGGGACAGGTTTGTTTTGGCAGGTTTTATCTGGGAAAACGCGAATGCCCGCTTAACGCGACATTACTCA
>CAJMPE010000116.1 GCA_905215275.1 uncultured bacterium
CGGCTGCCGCGGCTGCGCCTGCGACGACGCAACAGCCGACACTGATCTCGGGTGCCCGAGCTACCGCCCCTGTGGCATCTGCCGCTCCCGTCGCTGCGTCTGCGCGCCAGGGCGGCATGCCCTGGGATCGCGGCGCTGCCGCTCCGACGACCCAGTCTGCGCCCGCGCCGACCCCCAAGTCTGCTGCGCCTGCGCCTCAGTCTGCGCCGGTTCCGAAGCTCCAGCCCGCCGCCGCTCCGGCACCCGTACCTGCCACCGTGCCGGCACCTAAGCCCCAGCTCAACAACGCCGCCCAGGTTGCTGCCGCCGGCGCCGCCGAGACCCCCGCGGTCGAGGATGCCGGCGAGCTCCAGCGCAAATGGGCCGAGGTCGTCGAGCGCGTCAAGGCCCAACAACCTTCTTATGCGGCTCTCCTGTTGAACGCTCGCGCTACGGCAGACGATGGTTCTAAGCTCACGGTCTCGTTCCCTACGGCATTTGCTATCAAGATGCTCGGGCGTGCTGATACACAGGCGGTGTTTTTGCCGACAGTCAGTGCGGTCTTCGGTCGTCGCACCGTCGACTATGTCCTGGATGGGGGTGGCACGCCGGCTCCTCAACATGAGGAGCATTCTCCATCTGCACGGGCTGCGGCATCTGCGGACCCGCAACCCGTGTCCTCGGCGGTCCCTGCATCCTCGAGCGCCAGCGCGACGCAGCCAAAAGCGGCACCGGTAGCGGCACCGACCCCATCTGCGCCTGAACCAGCTGCGCCCAAACCGGCTGCTCCGATCCCCGCGCCCAAGCCCGCTGCCGCGCCTGCGCCTAAGTCATCCGACCTGGCTAAGGCCCCCTGGCTGCGCTCCGACAACCCTGCCGGTGCTCCTGCCACGGGTAAGCTCCCGACCGAGCCCGCGCCCCGAGCGCCCGAGCGCGCGTCCGCTCCCATGGCTCAGCCGCCTGCGCAGGCTGCGCCGTGGGAATCCGAGCAGGTGCCCTACGACGACGCCATGGTCGGTGGCTTCGCCGGCGATGCGAGCGGGGAGGATCTTCCTCCGCTCGACGTGCCTGCCGCGGTGCCTGCGCCCAGCCCTGCCGCTTCAGCCGCGGCTCCCGCAGCTGCGACGTCCGCTCCCGCAAGCGATGACGCCCCCGCTGCCCCTTGGGAGTCCAACCCCGGCGCCGGCAGTCCCTTCGGCCACCAGGGCGCAGCCCCGAGCATCCCGCAGACCGAGGATGAGGCCAAAGCCCTCATCCGCAACGTCTTTGGACAGGCCACCATCTTCAAACCGGTGGAGTAACTGTGCGGGCGGGTACGCTGCTCAAGAAGAGATCTCTTTGTCCGGGCGCATCTGTATTTCGGACATGTGTAGTGTGGTGCCGCGTATATCGCATTCGAGCAGACAGGCGCGTGACGGTCGGCCTAGGATGCTGAGGTCGATACGATATGTCGCATGGCTGTCCGTGTATTCGACTTGCTCGGCGTTGACGGTTGCTCCGATTGTAAATAAAGAGCCCAGTTCGGCATCGACAATCTTGGAGTCCTTTATCTTGACCTTGAACTCTTGGTAGAGGGACGGGCTGTTGTAGTAAATGGTTCGGGTTCCGTCGGTGCACTCATCGGTCGCTTCCCATTTGACGACGGGCTGGTCCGAGCTGGCTATCAGTAGTTCTGCTCCAAAGGCTATGGCATGGGTGATGACAACCAGCAATGCCCAGCCGACAAAGAGATAGAGAACCACATATGCAACGGGGTGTTTTGAGCGGATGTTTTGGAGCGCGTCGGGGGCATTCATGGGGCACCTCCAAATTGCTATCTTTGACAATCAAATTTTACCATGCCGTCATGAGCGCCACCTCGAGCGGCGGTTTAGCATTTTGCTATCTAGCTGGATGCAGCAAATGCCGGGTTCCGGCTCTACAAGATTTAGCTTTCGATATTTATGTAGATGCGAATTATTCAACTTTGCATAATCTTTGGGCGCGGCTTGCACTCCAGGACATGTATATCGACTGGGGTAGCGTGTCCGCCCCGCTCGCTGACCTCGTGCCGTGGTACGATTTTTGAGTTTGAAAGCCCCGCCGCGTCCCGGCTGCCTTTGCAGCTCGTCGCGCGGCCGCACGTAAAGGAGCCATCATGGCCGGTATGAACATGCAGCAGATGATGAAGCAGGCCCGCAAGATGCAGGAGCAGCTTGCCGCCGCGCAGGAAAACCTCAAGTCCCAGACCGTCGATGCCTCTGCCGGCGGCGGCATGGTCAAGGTGACCGTTAACGGCGAGATGGAGCTCGTCAACCTCACCATCGATCCCGATGCACTCGATCCCGAGGACGTCGATATGCTGCAGGACATGATTATGGCTGCCGTCAACGAGGCCGTTCGCGGCGTCAACGAGCTCGCCAACAAGCAGATGGGCGCCATCACCGGCGGCCTCAACATCCCGGGCATGCCGTTCTAAGACGCGCATATATATGAGTGCCAACCATAGTCTGCAAAAACTGCTCGATGAGCTGGGTCGTCTGCCGGGCATTGGTCCCAAGTCGGCCCAGCGCATAGCCTATTACCTGCTCGAGGCCGATGCCGAGGAGGCCCGCCGCCTGGCCGAGGCCATCCTGGAGGTCAAGCAGGAGGTCCACTTTTGCAGCCGTTGCTTTAACTACGCCACGGCCGACGAGTGTTCCATCTGCCAGGACCCGATGCGCGATACCACTCGCATTTGCGTGGTGGGCGAGCCGCGCGACGTCCAGGCAATCGAGCGCACGGGCAGCTACCATGGCCTGTACCATGTGCTGGGCGGCGTGATCAGCCCCATGGACAAGATCGGCCCCGAGCAGCTGCATATCCGCGAGCTGCTGGCGCGCCTGGGCCACGAGGACATCCACGAGGTCATTATCGCCACCAACCCCAACATTGAGGGCGAGACCACGGCGAGCTACCTTGCTCGCACCATCAAGCCATTGGGCGTTGAGGTATCGCGTCTTGCGAGCGGCCTTCCCGTGGGCGGCGACTTGGAGTATGCCGACGAGCTTACGCTTGGCCGCGCTATCGAGGCCCGCCGCGCGATCTAAGCGGCGTCAGCTCCGCGGCATGTCCCGTCGGCCTGCCGCACGGGGCGCTCATAATTGGGTGCGCGTTCATACATTTGTTGTGCAACAAACCTGCTTTTCATCCGCTTATCGCGTGGATGGGTCCGGTCGCACCTCGTATTTGCCCATTCGTTGCACAACCTTTTGGGTTCGCTGATACACTCAAATGTGGATGTGAAAGAATGCGCCGCTTTTAAGCGGCGTGTTTTTGTTGGAGGAGATCGCATGCGGCCCGGGGGCACTCAGACAAAGCATGGCGCCGCGGTGCGCATGCGACGCCGGCTGGGCCTGGCACCTCGGGCGTGTGTGCTGCTGTCTTGCTCGCTCGTGCTGGTCATAGCCGGTGTTTCGGCTTATGGCATGACGGTGCCGTCCATGGTGCAGGCGCATGCTGCGCGTGAGCTGCATATTGGGCGCAAGGCCAAAAGCGACTTGGGAACGACAGCCGGATATACGTGGGCGAGTGTGGTCTCGCACGTTGTGTTCGGTGGCGACGATGCGGACAGTCCCGAAACATCGGACAACGAGGTTACGCTGGCAAACGGCAAGACCATCGTGCTCACCAACACCAAGGTCATTACGAAGCTTTCCAACAACAGTGTGGCATCCGTCATAAATAAGGCCGAGCAGCAGAAAGAGCAGGATGCGCAGCAGCCGGGAGGCGCCGGCGGCTCGGATGCATCTAGCTCGGGATCTTCTGGTGCGAGTGGCGATTCCAATGCGGGTTCCGGCTCAAGCGGATCTACGAGCGGCGGCTCGACGGGCGGTGGCACCGGCGGCGACACGAACTCGGGTGGCCTCTCGGCTGCCGACGAAGAGAGTATCCACAGCTGGCTCGTGACCAAATACAATATGCTCGATGGCTATGTCGCCCGCGCCAATAGCGTGGTGTCGACCTATAACGCCACGGGCGATACCGGACCGTGCGACACCCTGGCGAATGACATGTTTGTTATCCGTGCCGAGTTCGGTCGACAAAGGTTCTCGACCAAATCTAAGTGGTATCGGCAGTATGCCAATCTGTGGGGCTGCTATACCAACCTGTGCCAATGGGTTGGGCACTACGGCAACGACGACGTCGCGCTCAACAACTTCAACACCAATGTGGCGGCGATCGCCCTATGACGAACGACCTCGCTTCTACGGTAGCCCAGTCGCTCAACCGTGATCCCATGGTGGGCTTGCGCCTGGCGCGCGTCGACGGGTTTGAGCCGGCCGTCGCCCTGGGCACGGACGAGCTTCCCGCCTACCTGCGCCGTTTTACGATGCTGTTTGCCGATGACGCCACCATGCGCCGCGGCGGTATCGGCCGTGTGACGCGTGCCGTTAACGCGCAGGGCGAGGCCGTGGCGCTCAAGCAGCTCATCTTGCCAACGCGCGACGAATTTGATGACGATGTCGCCCACGAGGCGCTGGTCGCCAAGTTCAAGGCGGCGTTTCGCGAGGAATATGAATGCCATCGTGCCCTTTCGGGCCTTAAGGGCTTTCCCCGCTTATACGGGTGGGGCGAGGTCGACGGCGTGCCCGCGATTGTCATGGAGTGGGTCGAGGGCGAGACGCTCGCCCGCCTGCGCTCGCGCTTTGCCGTAGATGATGCCGGGCGTCTGTCGCCGCTCGTGGCGGCGCGCCTGGGTCGCGACCTGTTCGATCTGCTCTGCCGCATGAGCTTGGTAGGCGAGGGGTTCGTCCATCGTGATATCTCGCCCGCTAATATAATGGTGCGCACGGCGCGCCTGCCGCTCGACCGACAGCTTGCCGAAGGCACCTTCGACCTGTGCTTGATCGACTTTGGCTCGTCGCTGGCGCTTGAGCCTGCGTCGGCCGTGGCCGGTGCCGGCGGCAAGGCGTCGTTTACCGAGCGCTATGCCACGTTGCGCCGCGCGACGGTGGCCTACGCCCCGCCCGAGATGCTCACCGACGATATCCCCGACCTGCGCATGCTTCGCATGTCGCCGGCGATCGATGTCTATGCAGCGGCGAGTACGGTCTACGAGCTCATCGCCGGTGTCGCGCCGTACGAAGTGGCGCCGGGTGCGTCGGGTACTTCGGGCTCGCGCAAAAAGACACGAGATATCGCCAGCCCCTATCGCCTCAAGATGGATACGCTGCCCGATTATCCCGTCGGCGCCCACGCGCCCGGCTGCGACTTGACGCAACTGCTGCGACGCGAGCCCGATGTGGCACTTGCCGCGGCCGAACAGGCTCAGCAGCTGGGGCTCGATCCAAATTCCGAGGATCTGCGCGATGCGTTGGCGTTTGTCGACGCTCAGCTGTTCGATGTGTTGATGGCCTGCCTGTCCTGCCATCAGGAAGATCGTCCCGAGCCGGCTGCGGTGGAGGCGGCGCTCTCGGCATTTTGCGACCACTATGCGCAAAATGTCGCCCGCTCGCTTCGCGCCGAGCCGCTCATGCCGTGCCCGATGGAGGCATCGGGGCACACAGCCCGGCGTGCGGCGATGGTTGGTGCGACGGCGGCAAGCGGCGTGCTTTGGACTGTGGTCGTGGTATCGGCGGCGCTGTTGGCGTCGGGCGCCCATGTGACGCTCGTCGTGGGACCGCTTATGTGGTCCGGGAAGCTGCCGGCCATTATCGCGGCACTGGCGTTGGCGCTGCCGGGCATGGTGGGCATCGCTGCCGGGGCCTTGGCGCGCGACCGTCGTGTGGGATTCCTGCAGGGCGTGTTGGCCCTTTCCGCCTGCGAGGTTCCGGCTCTGGCCGCACTCGCATGTGCCGTGTTTTCCCAGCATGCCGTGGCGGGTGGCCTGGTGGCCGCTATAATTGCAACCTATGCGCTCACGTGGTTTTTGCTGGCGATGGGGTTTGCCTTTGAGCTTCCCGTCGTGTCAGCACGACGTGCGAAAATTCCCATGGCGACGCCGCTTGCCGGCGGAGCCGCGGCTGCCCGCGCCTTTGGCGGGCCGGCCGAAGTATCCGATACCATCTCTGCGACCAAGGAGGGCTAAGCCATGGCTTCTCAAGCTGAGCTCACCCCGTGCGGGGCAATGTTTGACATCTTTAAGCGCGCAGCGCACCTGAGCCATATCGAACTGTGCGGCTTGGTGCTCTCGAGCCGCCCGCTCGCCGACGGCCGTAGTCCGCAGAGCCGTGCCGCCGATCGCTCCTGGGTTTCGCGCTTTATCGTGCGCGCGCCGGTCGGCACGCTGCAAGAACGTTATTTTGCCGATTACGGAACCTCGGCCGCGCGCATTATGTCGCAGCTGGCTCTGCGCCGTCGCAATCCCATGGACGCCGCGGCCGTGATCAATATGGTGTGCGGCCCCGCTGGCGAGCCCATGGTGCGCGCACTCGAGGAATGCCACCAGGACACGAATCTCTATCGCAATGCGCTCGAGCGCCTGTCGCAGGCGGCTGAACTCATG
>CAJMPE010000117.1 GCA_905215275.1 uncultured bacterium
AGCTGTTCTTTATCGCCGGCATCGTGGCCGTGGCATGCGGCCTTGCGGGCGACGTCATGAACGACTTTAAGGCCGGCGCCGTGCTGGGCACCAATCCGCGCGCACAGTGGGTCGGCCAGGCCATCGGCGGCATCGTGGGCGCCCTGGTCGCCGCAGCCGTCATGGTCGCGCTCGTCACCGCCTATGGTCCGGACGCCTTTGGCCCCGACAAGAGTTTTGTGGCCGCACAGGCAAGCGTGGTCGCCACCATGGTCTCGGGCATCCCGAGCGTGCCGTGGTTTGCGGGCGGCTTTATCGCCGGCATCGTCATGTACTGGCTCGGCATTCCGGCCATGATGATCGGCCTGGGCGTGTACCTGCCGTTCTACATGTCGCTCACGGCCTTCTTGGGCTCCTGCGTTAAGCTCGCCTACGACAAGTGGGCCGCTCACCGCGACGCCGAGGCCGGTCTTTCGGACGAGGAAAAGGCCGCCAAGGACGCCGCCTTCCAGGAGCAGGGCCTGGTTGTCGCCAGCGGCCTGCTCGGTGGCGAGTCTATCGTCGGCGTTATCCTGGCGTTTGTCTCCGTTGGCCTGAGCCTGCTGGGGTAGGCCGACCAACAACGCACCAGCGCAGAGCGCGGGGTCGGAATCAAACCGGCCCCGCGCTTTTTTATCTATTCGACTCTTATGATCCTCACGGCGTTTTTAGTCATGCCGATTGGCCTGACTTCCAGGTCAACAAACCCTGTCTGACACCTCGCTCAACGCGGTGTAGAGTAAAGACGACGGGCGGGATACGCGGCACGTGCCAGAACGAGGTGGACATGGAACTCGATAAACAACAGCTCAAGCGACTGCGCGAGCGTCATCATCGGCGCCATGGCATCCGCCCCGCCCACAGCGAGGCCATGGAGAACGCAAGCCGCTTTCTAAAGCAGGCATTCAACATTCGCGAGGGACGCGCGCCCTATCACGTGATTCGCAAGCGCTTTGTAAACGGGGCGCGCCTGACTGGCTCGCACTTATGCATCCTGATCATTGCCATGTTGATCGCGAGCATCGGCCTCGATATCGACTCGGACATTGCCATCGTTGGCGCCATGCTCATCTGCCCGCTCATGGGCTCGGTTCTTGCCATGGCATATGGCATCGCCACGCTCGACCGTGAGATTACCGTCGAGGCCGTCGCCGGCCTCGCGCTACAGATGGCCTTTTGCCTGGTCACGTCCACGTTGTACTTTAAGCTCTCGCCCCTTGGCACCACCACGGCCGCCATCATCGACAATTCGACACCGACTGTGTGGGACCTTGCCGTCGCGCTCGCGGGCGGCTTTGCGGGTGGCCTGGGCAACTCGCGCGACCAGGAACCTGCCACGCTCATCGCCGGGGTGGCTGTGGCGACCGCGCTCATGCCGCCCCTATGCGCGGCGGGCTATGGCATCGCCATCGCAAGCGGGTCACTGTTTCTCTCGGCGCTTTACGAGTTTGGCATCAACGTGGTCTTTATCGCACTGGCTGCCGAAGCCGTTCTGCTTCTTTTGCGCGTGCCGCTCAAGCGCGACCTGAACGGCGACGGTATTGTGACTGCTGAAGAAAACGCCGAGGTCGACGAGCTATCGCGCAAGGTGCGCCGCCGCATCATTGTGGGCACGGTAGCCTTTGCCATCCCCTGCATCGTTATGACGGCGGGATCTATTGGCTCGGCGCAGGCCGGCGTGCAGGACGGCTACGGCGTCACTGAAACCACGCGCGAGCTTGCCGCGGTACTGCCGGGCTTTAAGGACTACACCGTCGCCGTCGAGACCTCGGCCACCGAAGGCGACGAGGAGGGCATCGTCGAGCGCAAGATTGTCGCCCATGTGACGACAAGCGAGGCGCTTGGGGCACACGACCGTCACGTCGCCCGCAAGCTCATCGACCTCAATGTGCCCGAGCTCGATCGCGTGGAGTTCGATGTGAAGTGATGCCGGCGCGGGATGAATGCTCACACAGACGCAAGTTATGACGAGGCGCAGACGCAATACGGACACGAGCAAATAGCGGGGTGCAGTTCATACCCGCGCCCCGCTCGCTGTTTTATTGCCGTGAATCAGACGTCCGCATCGACATCGCCAGACTCCACCGTAAACGCCGGATCGGTGCTCACAAGATAAAATCGGGTCACCTCAGTATTTCTAATTAGGTAAATCTGCCCCTGATTGCGTCGGCGCGATATATACGCAACGTGAACCGTGCCGAATTCTTCGCCGTTTTCCTTCTTTAATATCAGGATGTTGGGGTCATCCGTACGCTTAAACTGCCCGTCAACGCAGCTGCCGTCTTTGTCGACCAGTTGCCACCGATGGTTATCCTCTTCAAGAAAGGCCAGGGTTTCCAGACTCGTCTTGTCGTCCCGATAGTAACCGTCAATGGCAAACCCTTCGGAAGCGCATTCCTGCATATAGGACGTTTCCCGGCTTATAGCAAACAGCCCTGTAGCGCCCAGGAGCACAGCCAGGCAGACCACTGCAAGGGTTATCGAAGTAGCACGGCGACCCATGTTAGACCAACCGATAGTTGTTTAACGGAGCGCGAAACATACCTGGAACCTCCGATATCAGGGGGAACGTCGCCAGCAGGCTGGTGACAACTATATGCTTCTGACATCAAACCATATGGCTGTCACTCGCGGAGGGGACATCGGTGAACGGCGTGTTTTCATACTCCATTGGTCAACCCTAAGCGCGGCCCTACAGGTCGCACTTGTACACGCGGTAGATGTACTTTTCGGCTTCCATCTCGTAGGTGGCGATGGGCAGTCCGTAGCGGTCGTACTCGATAAAGGTCTTGGCCATGCCCGATGCCACGAGCATGCTGTTCGAATTGCCGACGCGCTGCGCACTGCTGACGTAGCCCGAGAACGGCACCGCGATCTGGTCTTCGAGCTCGTAGGTGCACGCCACCTCATCCACCGTAAAGATGCGTCCAAACGAATGCGTGCCGCGGCTGTAGTCGGTCACCACCCCGGCGCCCAGCTGGCCCCAGTCGAACTTGGGATAGCTTTCGGCCGCACCAAAGTTGTTGTCGTACAGCAGCACCTGGTAGCGACCGGTCGTTGCCGTGTCAGAACTCGGCAGATACGTCACGCTGTGCTGGCCTGCATTGAGCGAGAAATCGCCCTGGGCTTGCAGCAGCTTGTCCTCAAAGCCCGAGCCGGCCCATTGCCACTCCTTTCTATTTCTGGGTCCATCTTCTCACTGCTGGCGACCAAAAATGATCCGTTTTCCTCCGTCCCCGAGGGATCATTGTTAGTACTTGAAGAAGCCCTCGCCCGAGCTTTCGCCCAGCTTGCCTTCGTCGAGCATCTGCTTGAGGACGGATGCCATGGCCTTAAAGTTGTAGGGCATCATCATCTTTTTGAGCAGCGGGCTCACCAGGCCCGGGACCTTCTGATACTGCATGACGATGTTGTAGGCCGTCTGGATGCCCACCGTGTCGAATACGCGGAACGGGCCCTTGGGAGCGCCGGTGCCGCGCGTCCATGCGAGGTCGATGCTCTTGGGGTCACTCACGCCCGAGACATACAGGTCAAGGCCCGAGAGCAGCCACGGCACCAGCATAGAGTTGAGCAGGTAACCGTTCTTTTCCTTGTTGACGGGAAGTGCCAGCATGCGAATGTCGTTGGCGAAGTCGACGAGCTCGTCGAAATAGCGCTTGTCGGTCTGGTCCTGGGCCATGACCTCGGTCATGTTGTTCTTCCAGATGGAGTTGGCAAAGTGCAGCGACAGGTACTTCTCGGGGCGACCAGTGTACTTGGCAAAGGTGCTCGGCAGCAGCGTAGAGGAGTTCGTCACGATGACGGTCTTTTGCGGCAGAACCGGGGCGAGCTTCTTGTAGAAGTCGATCTTTGCCTGTGTGTCCTCGGCCATAGACTCGATGACCAAGTCGGCGTCGGCAACGGCCTTGGCGAGGTCGAGCTCCAGCTTGAGTGTGGAGTAGGCACGCTCAACGGCGGCGAGCGCCGCCTCCCTGTCGAAGGTCTGGTCGCTATCGGCGATACCGGCACACCACTCGCCCGTACCGTCCGCCATACCCTCGATTGCCGCGATGTACTCCTCGCGCACATGATCGATCTTGGGCTGGGTGCGGCCGATGCTGCCCTCGCTGCGCAGCCAAATCGTTACATCAAAGCCGCAGTAGGCAGCCTGAAAGGCAATCTGGCTTCCTAACACGCCGCCGCCGGCAACACAAACGGTCTTGTAGCTCATAGGAACAGTCCTCTCTTACGTAATTCCATAGATGTGTATTTATTCAACCGTAAGGGGACTGCACGCTGGGGGTGGGTTCTATAAACGGACGGTAATTTGCGGCGAACGGCTACATCTGTTCATTAACTCTCGATTTTGAGGGCATTTTTTGACGCTGCTGAACCGCTGTTTTCGGAAGTGCGGGGAAAATCGGGATTCGCCGACCAGACCGGCTTTTTTTACAACAAAACCGCAGGTCGTGAGAGTCTAAAAAGGCGGTGTGCTCAGGAGGTTCGCGTTTTTTCCCGCACTTCCGAAATTCGAGTGCACAGAAGGCTGCGACAAAACGATTTACGCAACATATGTCCAGCAAAAACGGGTGGTAGCCGGCACGGCTGCCACCCGTTTGTCTTATATCCGGCTCGAAGCAGGCCAACTACTTCTTAATGCCGCGTCCCAGGCGCTCAGCGACCGACGCCACGGCGCTCTCGTCGACCGAGCCGCAGCTCACGCAGCCGTCATGGGCACGCATCTGGCCAGTGACCTCATCCATCGCGAGCGGCGCCACCTTCTCGAGCTTAAAGCCCTTACCGGCGCGCATGTTTTCCTTGGCCACGCTGATCATGAGCTTAATACGGTTGAGCTGGTTGACCTCGGACGCGCCGGGGTCGTAGTCCACCGCGACGATATTGCTCTCGGGGTGCTGACGGCGCAGTTCCTTAATCACGGCCTTGCCCACCACGTGGTTGGGCAGGCACGCGAAGGGCTGCGTGCAGATGATGTTGGGCGCGCCGTGGTCGATCAGGTCGAGCATCTCGGCCGTGAGTAACCAGCCCTCGCCCATGTTGTTGCACACCGAGAGCACCGTGCGAGCCTTGTCCGCCATGGTGCCGATGCGCTCGGGTGCCTCAAAGCGGCGGGACTTTTCGAGCATCTCCTCCACCGGCGTGCGCATCCAGTCCACGAGCTTAATGAGCGCCTGCATGCTAGCGCGCGCCGTGGCAGAGCTTCCCAGCTCGTCCTTCTGCAGCTCGGCGTTACTCATGGAGTACAGGAAGAAGTCGAGCAGGCCCGGCACCACAGCCTCGCAGCCCTCGCGCTCGATCACATCGACCACGTGGTTGTTGGCCGTGGGATGGAACTTGACCAGAATCTCGCCGACCACGCCCACGCGTGGCTTGGTGCCCTCGCCCACGAGCGGCATGGTGTCGAACGCACGGATGGCCTCGCGGCACAGCTTGGTGTAGTTGTGGCGGTTAAACTTGGGCGCCAGCTTGCGGGCGCGCGCCATGTACTCCTCGTAGAGCGCGTTGGCGGCACCGGGCGTGGCCTCGTACGGGCGGCAGCGGTAGAGCATCTGCATCATCACGTCGCCAAAGAGCACCGCGTACACGGCCTGCTTGAGCAGCGCCGGCGTAATCTTAAAGCCAGGGTTGTCCTCGCCGAGCGCCACGGCCGAAAGCGAGATCACCGGGATCTCGGGGTGGCCGCTCTCGCGCAGGGCCTTGCGGATGAGTGCGATGTAGTTGGTGGCACGGCAGCCGCCGCCCGTCTGGCTGATAACCACAGCGGTCTTGGTGAGGTCGTACTTGCCGCTCTCGATGGCCTCCATAATCTGGCCCGTTACCAGAATCGACGGGTAGCAAATGTCATTGTTCACATAGCGCAGACCGGCCTCGACGGCGTCGTGATCGGTCGAGGGCAGAAGCTCCAAGTTGTAGCCGGCACCGCGGAACACCTCTTTGACCAGGTCAAAGTGGATCGGCGCCATCTGCGGGCACAGGATGGTATAGCCCTCCTCGCGCATCTGCTCGGTAAAGGGAACCTTGGGCCACGCGGTCGATGCGCTCTCACGCTGCGCTTCGAACGTGTACTTGCGGCTCGCGAACGCGGGGGCATCCGTGGAGGGCGCCACCGGCGCGGCGTCACCCTGCTCGTAGGTCTCGCCCGCGGCCGTGGCCTCTGCCAGGCGCTCGGCCTCCTGGTCCTTAAGCGCGGCCATGAGCGAGCGGATGCGAATGCGCGCGGCGCCCAGGTTGGATACCTCGTCGATCTTGAGCACGGTGTAGATCTTGCCGCTGGCCTCCAGGATCTCCTGCACCTGGTCGGTGGTCAGAGCGTCCAAGCCGCAGCCGAAGGAGTTGAGCTGGATCAGGTCCAGGTCGTTGCGCATCGTCACAAAACGGGCGACGGCGTACAGGCGGCTGTGGTACATCCAC
>CAJMPE010000118.1 GCA_905215275.1 uncultured bacterium
CCCAGCGTGGATACCTGCAGCCTTAAACCCAGCCGCAGCCGTAACGCCGCCCTCGACGGCGCGAATCTTGATATCAATCAGGTCGGTATTCATCGTCCCTACGACTCCTTATATCAAATAAAAAAGCGGGTATCGGCTGGCACGCCATACCGGTCGCAATTAGTAGACCAGCTTAAAAGTGGCGCCCAACTCGATACCCGACTACCAAATCGTTAACAATCGAATGTGCTACACCGGGCACGCCACTGTGGGCAAGCCTCGTCGCTCGTCAAAACCAAAGACGATGTTGGCGCACTGGACCGCCTGGCCCGCAGCGCCCTTGCACAAATTGTCGATAGCGCCCGTCGCCACCAGTACGCCCGCACGCTTGTTGAGCGCAAGACCGATCTGGGCGGCATTGGTACCGACGACCGAAGCCGTCTTGGGCTGCTGGCCGGCATCGAGCACGCGCACAAAGGTGCGACCGGCGTAGAACTTCTTGTAATGGTCGACGACGTCCTCAAGGGTCAACGTGTCGAGTGCCTGCGGCGCGAGCGGCAGCGTCACCGTAGAGAGCAAGCCGCGCTTGAGCGGTGCCAGGTGCGGAGTAAAGACAATGCGGTCGGTCAGGCCCAGAATTTGCTCGATTTCGGGCGTGTGGCGATGTTTGCCTACGCCATAGGCCTCCAGGTTCTCGTCGGCGCTACAAAAATGGGTGCGGGCGTTGCAAGACTTGCCGGCACCCGTCACACCGCTGATGGCATCGACAATCACGGGACCGTTCTCGGCCACCCAGCCCGCACGCACGGCAGGAGCGGCAGCAAGGCTCGTTGCGGTGGGATAGCAACCGGCGCAGGCGACCAGCACGGGCTTGCCGTCGGCATGGTCGGATGCAGCGGTCTCCAAGTCCTGGCAGAACAGCTCGGGCAGACCGAAGGCACGTGTCTTGAGCAACTCGGGGCTCGTATGCTCGGCGGCATACCATGTCTCAAAGACAGACGCGTCGCTTAGACGGTAATCGGCCGAAAGATCAAAGCAGGAAACGCCCGCGGCAAGCAGGGCGGGCACCTGCGCCATGGCAGCCGTATGCGGCACGGCAAGAAAAACCGCATCGCAGCTCTTGAGCTCGGGGGCGTCATGCGTAGTGAAAACCAGATCGCTCACGCCAGCAAAGCTCGGATACACCGCGGACAGCGGCTGGCCGGCATCGGCGTTGGACGTAATGGCAACAAGTTCAAACTCGGAATGGCCGAGCACGAGGCGAATGAGCTCGGCTCCGGCATATCCAGCCGCACCGACGATTCCAACCTTCAAAGACATATCAGACTCCTTGTCTGCGATTTATGCACCGATGCGCATTTCGCAGCGGTCGTTATGAAGTGGGTTGAAACTTTAGCACCAAAAGATGCATGAACACGTAAATGACTTGCATATTCATGCATTGAAACATTCCCGACACATTCGCTTGAAGGAATTGACAAATGGAGCGGGCCCCGTATTGACCGGCGCTCCTAACGGCGCCGGGCAATACGGGGCCCGCCCATGCGAAAACCAAGTTGTTAGGATGAGCCAGCTGGTTAGAGCTCGACCGGCGCCCATTCGTCGTGATTGCAGATAAAAGCCTCGGGATCCTCGACGCTAAAGAAAACAAGCGTGGGGTCGTTAGGCCCCTCATAGTGCTCGCTCAAGCGCTCAAGATGTTTCCATCCGGCCTCGCGCATTTCGCTCGAAGCCCGGTCTTCCAGCCCCGCACGCCCACGCAGAATCAACCAACCATGGCCCGGCCACCAACTCGTGGCCTCAAAGCGCTGGTTTTGCAGAAGCTCCTGCCACACATCTTTGGTGCGCGCTGTCACAAACCACAGCTTGCCGTCCTGAATCTGCGCAAACGAGAACGGACGCACATGCGGCTGCCCGTCCACGCTCGTCGCCAGATACCACGCAGGCACCGACGTCAGATACTCCAGCACCGTATTCAATCCGTCCACGTTTCCTCCTGTCGCCTGACCAGTCTTTTTGCAATGGGTAGTCAATTTGGGAAATTAGAGCTCGAGGCGCTCTTCGCTGCCGTCGATATCGCAGAATCGCGCGGCGATGTTGCGGACCGAGAAGAATGCAAGGCGGCCGTCGTTGGCGCTATCGTGTTGCTCGCCAATGCCCACCATGTGCCTAAAGCCCGCCTGACGCACCTTGTCGCTCACGACTGCATCGTCCTCGAGCGCGGCCTCACCGGTTAACACGATCCAGCACTCCCCCGGCTTCCAGCCCGATACCTCAAACTTGGGATTCGCGCTCAACTCCGCCCACACGTCCTTGTCGCGCGACGTGCAAAACCACAGCTTGCCGTCATCGACCATGGCAAACGAAAACGGCCTCACGCGGGGCTGATGCCCGTCGCTCGCATCGGTCGTGGCAAGATACCACGCCGGAATACGCCTGAGATACGAGCAGACGCGCTCGAGCTGAGCCGTGCGATCGATGTCGGTCATAGAGACCCCTTTCTTGCGCTCGAATCGAGCTTAGAAGAGTTGAAGATTGATAACGACAACGCATGTCACCAGCAGCGCCATCGCCACCGCGGCCAGTGCATCCCCGCGGCCAAACGTAAGCGCATGCAGACGCGTGCGCCCCTGCTCGCCGTGATAACAACGCGCATCCATGGCGGCCGAAAGCGTCTCGGCATGACGGAACACGCCGGTGAACAGCGGAATCGCCACGCTGCCGAGCATGCGCACACCGCCGAGCGGACCGCCCGTCACGCGCGCGCCGCGGCTTGCCTGCGCATCGGCCGTCTGTTTCATCTCGGTGGCAAATTGCGGTATAAACCGCAGCGCGATACCCATAATCATGCCGAGCTCGTGCGCCGGAAGCCCCACGCGCGCAAATGGTGCGAGCAAACGCTCAAAACCTGCGGTGAGATCGAGCGTCGGCGTGGTGAGTGTAATGGCGCTCATGCCGGCCATCATCAGGGTCAGGCGGCACGCCGTAAACGCCGCAGAACGCAGCGAGCCCTCGCTCACCTGCAAAAAGCCAAGCTGCCACAGGATGCGGCCACTCTGGTCGGAAAACAGGTTAAGCACCGCGACCACCACGACAATCGCCAGCAATGGCGCCATCGACGATAGGACCCGACGCAACGGCACCCGGGCCATGACATAGACCAGCACGACAAACATTGCGACCGGCACCAGCCCGCCGAAGCCGCCAACGGTGAGCACAGTGATCAGAAATGCGAAACCTAGGAACAACTTAGTGCGCGGATCCAGACGATGCAGTGCGCTATCCCCGGGATAGTAGCTGCCAAATGAGAACGCCTCCATCAGCAGCCCTCCTCTCGCGTGGGCGCCTTGGAACCGGCCTGACGCGGAGCCCCCAAAGGCCCGTCCGCACAGCCCAGCAGCAAGCCGGCCAGCTCGTCGGCCAGCGCCTCAACCGTATAAAGCTTGTCGCAGCGGAGCGGCACACCGGCCTGCGCGAGCGCCAGCGCCATACGCTGGGCGGCAGGAACGCCCAGGCCGATCGACTTGAGCTCATCCGCGCGCGCAAAAACCTGCGTGGGCGTTCCCTCGGCAAACACGGCGCCCTCGTTCATCACAACGATACGGTCACAACAATTTGCCAGATCATCCATGCTGTGCGAAACCATGACAACGGTCAGGCCCTCGCGATGGAGTCGACCGATGAGCCCTAGGAAATCCCTGCGCGCAGCCGGATCGAGCCCTGCCATGGGCTCATCGAGTACTAGGACCTCGGGCTCCATAGCAAGCACGCCGGCAAACGCCACGCGGCGCTGCTGGCCGCCCGAAAGCTCAAAGGGGCTCTTATCGCCTATCGCGACAAGGTCGAGGCCCACGCGCGTAAGCGATGATGCGACACGGCGCGCAACCTCGTCTTGCGGCAGACCAAGGTTGCGCGGGCCAAACGCCACGTCCTGCGCCACGGTCTCGGCAAATAACTGGCGCTCGGGATACTGAAACACCACGCCGACCTTGGCCTTAACCGCGGCGGCGTCTTTCTTGTTTGACAGGTCGAGCCCCAGCGCGCAAACGCTTCCCTCCTGCGGACGAATCAACCCGTTGAGATGCTGAACCAGCGTTGATTTACCCGAGCCGGTATGGCCTGCTAACCCCAGGAACTCGCCGCGACGTACCGTCAAAGACACGTCGCGCAGTGCCCACGGACTACTAGGGTCATTTCCCCAGAGAGCCTGCTTGGTTGATTTGCCCGCAGCGGCCGAGCGCTTATGCCAGCGACGGCGCTCGCGCGGACTGAGCGAATAGCTGTACGAAACATGGGATAGCTCGATGACGGGCTCTGATGCGTTGTCCTTGCTGTCTGCCGGAACAGTGCCGTCAGCGATTTCCAACTGGGATACGGAAGGCTGCCCCGCGGTACCCGCCTCACTTCGCTCGGTATAGGCCTGCGCAACCGCGGCAACCATACCCGCCTCGCGCACCTGCGCGCAAACGGGCACGCCCTTCGCACGAAGCGACCTGCCCAGACGACACGACGCCGGCATATCCAGGTTGAGCTGCGCAAGCTCATCCGCCCGCGTCAAGATTTCCTCGGGCGTACCGAGCATGGCAACGTGCCCCGCCCGAAATACCGCGACACGATCGGCCTCGGCGGCCTCTTCCATAAAGTGCGTAATCATCACGATGGTCATGCCGCGTTCGTGCAGCGCGTGACAGGCCTTCATAAGGCCCTTGCGCCCGCACGGATCGAGCATCGAGGACGCCTCGTCCAAAATGAGCACACGCGGCTCCATGGCGAGCACGCCGGCAAGCGCCACGCGCTGCTTTTGTCCGCCCGAGAGAGCGTGGGTCTCGTGGCGCTCAAAGCCCACCAGACCCACGGCCTTCAGCGCCTCGCGCACGCGCTGCGCGATCTGGGCCGATTCGACCCCTAAGTTCTCGGGACCAAACGCAACATCGTCCTCGACAAGCGTCGCCACAAGCTGGTCGTCGGGATTCTGGAACACCATGCCCGCAGTCGAGCGGATATCGTAGACCAGCTCGGGATCGGACGCGTCCATGCCGTTGACGCACACCGTTCCCGCATCGGGCTGCAGCAGCGCGTTCAAATGCTTGGCAAACGTAGACTTGCCCGACCCGTTTCCGCCGAGGATGCAGAAAAACTCGCCATCCTCGATGTTCAGATCGATGCCATCGAGCGCCAGTGCAGCACCGTCATAGCTAAAGGAAACGCCCCGACACTCAATCATGCGCGGCCTTTGACCTGGTCCTTCTTGGGCGTGATGAGATTAGAGACCGCCTTGTACACCGCCAGCGTCAACACCGAGTTGAGCACGGTCTTGATGAGGTTGAACGGCAGCACGGCGGGAATCATGAGCGGGGCGATCACATCGACCGAGCCATACCAGAACCAAACGCCGATGGTCAGGTTCGCGACCATGGACAGCGCCGTAGCGGCAATGACGCCGAGCGCCAGGCCAATCACGGCACCCTTGTAGGTGTGCATCTTCTGATAGACGATAGCCGCAGGCAGAATATAGCCCAGCGTGGCAACCAAGTTCATAAGCGCGCCGACCCAGTCACCCGTGGTGAGCGCATGGATAACGATCGCCATAGCGGCAACAGCGGTGCCGGCACCAGGGCCATACGCAAATCCACACACCATCGCCGGCACCAGCGACGGGTCATACGTCAAAAACGGCGCCGAGGGAAGGATGGGCAGCTGCACATACATAAACAGTGCTCCCAAGGCGCACATCAACGCCATGGTAACGAGCTGTTTGGTGCTCCACCTATTCGTGTTCTCAAAATGGATATGCTGCGACTGTTCAGACATAAGATCACCTGCCTCTTTCATCCGGACTCTAACCGTTGGTACTGGGATCTCACCAGTTCAGCCGGCATGCGAACCAACGCACGCACGGGTCGCGGACTCATCGGCTCGGTCGCAGGCATCTCGCCTGCGCCACGGCGTCCCTTTGACACCGCCCGATTTACCGCCAGTGGGGAATTTCACCCCGCCCTGAAACAGCAATTGCAAGTGTAGCACGGGCAGGTTTTCGCGCAAGTATGCCAAGAGTAATTTATGGTGGTGATCAGTTGCCGTAACAACCACGTTCCCCACCCATCCCAAAGTAACGCGCCTTTCGCGCAAAGCGCAAAACAGCGAAGGGGACACGTATCCCTATCAACCACATCCTTCTCCGCCCGCCGACCTCAAGGCCGTAAACGCAGGGAATCCGGGGGCGGGACGGGGGCTTCTCTCCGGAACATTCCGCACTGATATCTTCTGTATTGAAGA
>CAJMPE010000119.1 GCA_905215275.1 uncultured bacterium
CAGGCGTGCGGAAGAACTCGGGCATATCGGCGGTATCCACGCTCAGCATGTGGTTGGGCAGAACATCCTTGGTGTAGTCGAACCAGAATCTGCTCATCTGGGTCAGCACCTTGCCCTTGTTGGTCACTTTATTTTTCAGGATCACATCAAATGCAGAGATACGATCGGTGGCAACCATAATGAGGCTGTCGCCATTGTCATAGATCTCGCGGACTTTGCCTTCCTTGATGGGCTTGAATTCAGTCATAGCAAACACTCCATTTTTCCTGATAGCTCTTTCATCAACGTCCTCGCCCGCTCCGGCATTGCAAAGCAACGAAGGGCAGGGTGAGCCGTTTTCCGTTTACCTATTCAGTCTATCACACTTACTGTCCGTTTGGAAGAAACAGATTCCAAGGAAAATCGCTCGCAATTTTCGATTTCTTCGTGAAAAGTGTCAAAAATCAGCAACATTTTTCGTCGAATTGACGGCTAAAGTCGTACTTTCCCGGTTGACAGCGGCTCAGAACATGGTATCATTGAATCATCAGAATTCAACTGCATCAGGAGGTAAGACCTATGGGCAAATTCCCGAAAGACTTTTTGTGGGGCGGTGCCACTGCCGCCAACCAGTGCGAGGGCGCTTACAACGAGGGCGGGCGCGGCCTGTCCAGTGTGGACGTGGTGCCCTTTGGCCCCGACCGTTTCCCCGTGGCGCTGGGCCAGCTGAAGATGCTGGACTGCGATGCCGAGCACTTCTACCCCTCCCACGAAGCCATTGATATGTACCACCACTTCAAGGAGGACATCAAGCTCTTTGCCGAGATGGGCTTCCGCTGCTACCGCATGTCCATTGCCTGGACCCGCATCCTGCCCAACGGCGATGACGCGCAGCCCAACGAAGAGGGCCTGCGCTTCTATGAGGAGCTCTTTGATGAGTGCCACAAGTACGGCATTGAGCCGCTGGTGACCCTGTGCCACTTTGATACCCCCATTGCCCTGATCAAAAAGTACGGCGGCTGGAAAGACCGCCGCATGGTGGACGCCTATGTCCACTACTGCGAGGTGCTGTTCGACCGCTTCAAGGGCAAGGTGAAGTACTGGCTCACCTTCAACGAGATCAATATGATCTTGCACCTGCCGTTTATGGGTGCCGGACTGGTCTTTGAGGAGGGCGAGAACAAGGAGGCCGTCGAGTACCTGGCCGCCCACAACGAGCTCGTCGCCAGCGCTTGGGCAACCAAGATCGCTCACGAGATCGATCCTGAGGTCAAGATCGGCTGCATGCTCGCCGCAGGTAGCTACTACCCTTACAGCTGCCGTCCAGGCGACGTGCGCCAGGCGCAGCTCGACAACCAGGACAACTACTTCTTCGTCGACGTCCAGAGCCGTGGCTACTACCCGGCCTATGCCGTCAAGAAGCTCGAGCGTCTGGGCATCGATGTGGGCATGACCGACGAGGACCGCGAGATCCTGGCCGCCAACACCGTCGACTTCATCAGCTTTAGCTACTACAGCACCCGCTGCTCCGCCGGTGCCGATAACCCCGATGTCGAGCGCACCCAGGGTAACGCCTTCGCCGGCGCTAAGAATCCCTACCTGCAGGAGAGCCAGTGGGGCTGGGCCATCGATCCGCTGGGCTTCCGTATTACGCTCAACGACCTGTACGACCGTTATCAGAAGCCGCTGTTTGTGGTCGAGAACGGTCTGGGCGCCAAGGATGTTGTCGAGGAGGATGGCTCCATCAACGACGACTACCGTATCGACTACCTGCGCCAGCACATCGCCGCGATGCGCGACGCGGTGACCGAGGACGGCGTTGACCTGCTGGGTTACACCACCTGGGGCCCAATCGACCTGGTGTCTGCCGGCACGGGCGAGATGTCCAAGCGCTACGGCTTTATCTACGTCGACCGCGACGATGCGGGCAACGGTACCCTCAAGCGTTCCAAGAAGAAGAGCTTCGACTGGTACAAGCATGTCATTGAAACGAATGGTGAGGACCTATCCTAAGGAAGCTGAGACACTCAACTTCATAGCCTCCTAACCAAGGCGCCCGGCGAGCAGGTAATGCTCGCCGGGCGCGGGCGGATATCGGGAAGTGCCAGACGGGGGAGGCTGCCGGGCGCCTTGCCGTCTGCGGATTTTGGGACATGCGGCCCGCTTTTTCGACCCATCTGTCGGTACACTAAAAGCACTATGGGTACCCGCGAGCGACATATCGGCCACGCGGCCGCCCGGACCGCGCCGGTTGCGGATCCCAGGGGTGGCAGGCTCTTCGCCATGCCGCGATTCCTTGTTGGCATAACACATCAGGTGTACCGTCATCGCGTCTTTGCTATCGCCGGCGCCATCACCGCGCTGTTCCTCATGCTTTTGGCGGTCTTGCCGGCGCTGTTTGCCTTCGACCCCAAACTTTCTAACGCCGTGCCCGCCTATAGCAAGGTGTCCGAAGAGGTCGTGGATGCGCTCGCCCATTCGAGCTCTCTCCCGCTGCTTGTCGCCGCAATTGTATTTTCGATCTGGGGCGTATCGGTCTATCTGCGCTGTTTGGACTATGTGTTGCGTCGCCGCCTTGTGGCCATCGCCACCATCTGCGCCCTGTGGATGATCGAAGTCATTCTCAAGTACAAGTCGTTCACGCCGTTCTATGCCACCGTGCTGTGGTACCTGTACTACGTGCCCATGACGCTCATTCCGCTGCTCTACCAGCTCTGCGGCCTGCGCCTTGCGGGCCTGGAGCAACACCGCCTGGGGCGCCGCTACTGCGCTGCGCTGCGGATTGCGGCCATCCTGCTTATCGGATTTGTGCTCACCAACGATTTTCATCAGCAGGTCTTCCGCTTTGACCGTACAAGCGACACCTGGAGTAACGATTACACGTACGGCTGGGGTTATTTTGTCGTTCTCGTGTGGACGGTCTTCGACTTCGTGGCCTTTTTTATCCTGGTTGGTCGGTCCTCGTCCTTTCGCATCCAGCGTTTCTCGGGCACGGCGGCGCTCGTACTGCTGGGTGGCGCATTCTTTGCCGTCTCGTATGCGTTGCGCGTGCCCTGGGCATGGAGGCTCAACTTTTCGCTCGTCTATTGCGTCCTGTGCGTGGTGGCGATGGAAATCTGTCTCGATTGCGGTGTCATTCCGTCGTATCACGACATCGCCGGCATCTTCGACACCTTGCCGCTCGACCTCAAAGTCCTAACGCGCGACCTGCAGGAGGTCTATGCCACGCCGGTGTCAAAGCCAATGCCGGTAGGCGTGCGCGAGGAGTTGCGGACCCAGGAGCACGGCCGCGCCCATGCCTTTGCCGTGGCGTCCGATCCCAATGTGATGTACCGTGCCTTTCCGCTGCTGGGTGGATCGGCGCTGCTTGCCCAAGACGTGTCGGAGCTCAACGAGCTTAACCGTGAACTGGCACATCGTCGAATGGAGCTGCAGCGTCAAAACGAGCTGCTCGCCGCCGACTACGACCTTAAGGCGCATTTGGCAGATCAAGAGGCCGAGACCTTGCTGGTCCAAGACGTGGACCAGGCGCTTGCCCGCGCGCTCGAAGAGATGTACGACCTGCTGGGCTCGTTGCCACCGTTGACCGACGAAGCGTCTTCGCACGAGCGTTACCGCATGCTGCAGCGCGCCAAGATGCTCGTCGCCTATTGCAAGCGCAAGGGGTCGCTCACGTTGGCACAGCACGGGGAGAGCGGTTTTGATCGCGACCGCATTCAGCTCATCGCCAACGAGCTCGCAAGCGACCTGCGCACCATCGATATCGATTGCGCCTCGATTATCGCCATACGGCGCCCGTTGCACGCCAGTACGGTAAGCGCCCTGTACGACTGCGTGTATGACTTTGCGTTTTTTGCCTACACCACCGACCATCCGGCGCTTATGTATCACTTGGGCGACCATGACCGATGCAGTGTCGAGCTGCGCGCCACGCTTTTTTCCAACGATGATGAAGATCTTTCGCAGACGCTCGCTGCGCAAGAGCTCGAAAGCGCTCTGCAAGGGCGCAACGTGGCATACCGCCTTGAGGGCGAGCCCGGCCAGCTGCACATGATTGTCTTGATGCCGAGGGCGGGTGAGTGACGATGCAGATTTCGCTCGTTCTTCCCCAAATCGTTGCGCTCGATGTTGTCTTTGCCCTGGCTGCGTGCCTGCAGACGATCCACGTCCCGCTCATCGCATCGCGCCGCTCGCCCTATAACCGTAAGGTGATTTGCGCCTACGAGGCGAGCCTTGTGCTTCACCTGGTGGTTTCGGCGCTCATCTTATTCGCGTCGTCTGGCTCGTATCTGGTGGCGCCGCTTGACGTTTGCGCCAGGGCAATGGGCGGAGCGTTGTGGCTCAATGCCGCAATCTTTGCCTATGGCGTGGTACTTATGGTGCACTATCGTCGCCTCGTCATGCTGGCCGAACTGTTGCTTGTTGTCGCCGTTACACCACCGGTGGTTTTTGCCATGGGCTCGGCGTGGACCGTTGTCCTTATCACGGAGGGGGCGTTCTTCCTGTTCCGCTCCATCGCGGCGCTCTTGATGGACGTCCGTAACCGCCAGGAGGATATCACCATGTTCTCGACGATCGAGACCATCAACGTGATTCCCGTGGGCATCCTGTATCTAGACCCGAGGGGCCGTCCGCTGCTCATGAACCGCTGCATGCGCAAAAACCTCGTAGAGCTCCATATGCCCACCGATCTGGGCGACATGAGCAGCACGTGGAACGACCTGCGCAAACTTAGCATGCAAATGCCCGAAAGCAGCACTAATCGCGCCCATATCGACCTTGATCGCTTTAGTAGGGATCGCGCCGTGGTCGAGATCTCTCCTTCCGAGATTCGTCTGTTCGTGCGTGACTCCGTTACGGTCTCGGGCCGTCCGTTCGAGCGCGTCGTCGGCCTGGACGTGACGGAATACGCACACGCCTACGACCGCCTGGCGCAAGCCAACCACCTGCTTGAGCTTGCGGGCCAAGAGCTCCAGGCCCAGATCGAAGAAGTTAAAAAGGTTGCCGACAATGCGGCCTACCTACGTATGCGTGCCCGCGTGCACGACGTGATCGGGCAGCGCCTGTCCATTCTCCATCGCTATTTGGAGGAGGGACGTCTGGACGATGAGTCGCTCGAGCAGATTGACCCGTTGCTGCGCTCAATCGCCGCCGATTTGCGCAGTGGCGGTGCCAGCGAGCCTGCAGAGCAGCTGGGTGATATCGTCCATGCTTTTGGCCTGGTGAGTGTGCAGATCGATGTTGAGGGTGCGCTGCCCGAGGACGCGCGTGTCGCCGCCGCATTTTTGCAGATTATCCGCGAGGCCTCGACCAATGCCACCAAGCATGCGCAGGCGCATCGGGTCCACGTGCGTCTGTGGCAGGAGGGGACGGATGCTGGCGCCGTCGCGCGCATGACGATTTCTAACGACGGGTCCCCGGCCCCCGTATCGTATCGCGAGGGAACGGGTATCCCTGGTATGAGGCATGTCGCGCAAGATTTGGGCGGTGGTCTGGAAGTCCATGCCGCCCCGCCCTTTACGCTTACGGTATCCATCCCGCTTACGCCCAACGCTGCTGTTCGGAGGAGAAGCTCATGATCCGCGTGTTAATCGTCGAAGACCAGGCCATCCTGCGCGAGAGCCTGGCGCGCTCCGTTGGCGACCAGCCCGATATGACCGTTGTTTCCGCCATCGCCGATGCCTCCGAGGCCTTGGGTGTCGCGCTCAAGGAGCGTCCGGACATGATACTGATGGACGTATGCACCGAGCATGATTCCAACGGCATCGTGGCGGCGGCGCGCATCAAGGAGCAGCTGCCCGGGTGTCGCATCATTATCATGACCGGCATGCCCGAGATCACCTTTGTCGATCAGGCTCGCGAGGCGGGCGTCGATAGCTTTGTGTACAAGAATGTCGGTATCGACGAGCTGTTCGCCGTGATGCGCTCCACGCTGGCGGGCTATTGCACGTTTCCCAAGCCGCCCGAAAGCATTTTTTCGGGTACGGCGGCACTCGACGATGTCGAGCTGTCGATCTTGCGCCTTGCCTGCGAGGGCAAAAGCCGTCGCGAGATCGCGGCCGAGCTGTTTATGAGTGAGGGCACCATCAAGCGTCGCATCTCGGAGATCCTGAGCAAGACCGGCTACGACAACATCATGCGCCTGGCCGTGCACGCGGTGACCGAGGGCAGCATCGTTCCCAACATGGAGCGCTAGCGCTCGTTATACATCGGCATAAAAACGGCGGGGCCGCAGGATCAACTCCTGCGG
>CAJMPE010000120.1 GCA_905215275.1 uncultured bacterium
ATCCCCGATCCGCGCGACCGCGAAGGCTATCTTTCGGCGCTCGAGCGTGTGCTGGTCGACGCTCATCTTGCCATGGGCGGCTCGGTGCTTACGCTGTTCACCAACAGGCGTGACATGGAGGAGCTGTACGCTCGCGTCGAGCCCAAGATGGCTCGTGCGGGTCTGGAACTCAACTGCCAGCAGCGCAACTCGTCTCCTCGTCGTTTGCGCGATCGCTTTATCAACGAACCGACCTCGTCGCTCTTTGCACTTAAGGCCTTTTGGGAAGGGTTTGATGCCAGCGGCGAGACGCTGCGCTGCGTCATCATCCCCAAGCTGCCGTTCTCGAGCCCCACAGACCCGCTCTCATGCGAGCGCAATCTGCGCGAAGACCGCGCTTGGGCGCGCTATTCGCTGCCCGAGGCCGTGCTCGAGGTCAAGCAGGCAGCCGGTCGCCTCATTCGCTCATCGACCGATTGTGGCGTACTCATCTTGGCCGATCCGCGCCTGGTGACAAAGGGCTACGGCAAGAAGTTCTTGACGTCGCTGCCCACGACTTCCTACCAGCGCATCGAGTCGGCACAAATCGGGCACTATCTACAGCTGTGGCGCGCACGCCACGAGCGGCGCCGCTAAAGCGGACAGACGAGGGATTTTGCCATATTGCACAGACGCTCTGACAGGGCGGGGTCATCCAGTATGCGGATGGCTCCGCCCGCTGCGATTACCTGGCAGAACAGCCAGTGCTCTGACCCATAACGCACGGTCACCGTTGCCATGTCTGCCCCGTTTGGCTCAATCGACATGATGCCGGGCCAGTCTAGGCGCTCCGCCAAGGCGCGCGGCATGAGAAGCTTCGCGCTCCGCTCCGCCTGGGCGAGGGAGTCGTGGAGGGTCACGGGCTCCGATGCGTGGCGCACGACGGAGTCGTCGGTCAAGACCAGGCCCTCGATTTTATCCATACGATAAGTACGCTGTTCGTCGACCGCGACATCCCAGGCAATCAGATACGTTTGGTCGCCGTTTGTTGTGATGCGCAAGGGGTCGACCAAACGCTCGCGCGCTTGTGTGTCATCCATCGAGCGATATGAGATACGGCAGCGAACGCCGTCCCGAATGGCGCAGCTCAGCTGCTGCCAGTGCGATCCGTGGGCGACGGTGTCAAAGACGCGCTGGTTGTAGCCGAGCTCTTTGGGAAGAAGGGCGCGCCGTATTCGAGCCGCCGCTTGGGGTTCGATCCCCAATGATTCGAGCTCATGGTTGAGCACAGCGCCCTCGGCGGCACTCAGGCGCAGCGGTAACACGCGCCCCGCATCACCGGTGAGGACCACGCACTCGCCGCGGCGTTCGCAGATAATACGTGCGCCCGATTCTCGGTCCGCAAGCGTCGAGACAATCTCGAGAATCTCGTCGAGCGATGCCCCCGTGATATCAAAACGGCTACAAAGCTCGTCTCGTGTCATGCCATTCTCGCCGGCGGCGTAGAGGGCCTCCATGATGTCGATGGCGCGCGAGAGTCTTTGCTCGCTGGAGAGTTTACGCACGGGCATGCTCGTGCACCGTCCTTTCGATGAGGTGATTCCACGCCCGCTTGAGAGCATCGGGGGCGACAGGCCTCATGCCATCCATGGCATGGGCCATGCAAAACGAGGCTGCGGCTTCAAAGTCGCGCACGTCAACGGTCCATGTCCAACCTGCTTCGGTGCGCATGAGTTCGCCTCGTCCGCGCGTGAGACTGCTGATCATATCGGCCTGTGCTTCACGCGCAAACGAGAACGTAGCCGCAACGGGTGGGCGGTCGGCAAAATCGAACTCTAAGAATAAGTAATCGTTGAGGTTGAAATCCGCAGGAATGGCGTAGGCTTTCGAAGGTCTCCAGGCGCGAATGATGCGGTCGCAGCGGAATGTTCTGATATTGTCGGTGGCATTGTCGAGGCCGCAGAAGTATGCCGTACCCTCGCGCTCGAACATGCCGTAGACGCAGACGGTACGTTCTTTCTGCTCGCCGCGTCCGTTCTGATATAAAAATCGCAGCGCGCATCGCTCGGCAAAGGCGCTCCATACCGCATCGACGGTGGGAGAGCGGCGGATCGGCGCCTCGTCCACCGTCGTCCTACCGGTGAGGTAGGCAATCTTGGAGCGAATGTCGGCAAGCGGCGCGGCAAAGGTGGATGAGCCTGCCGCGAGTGTCTGGTCGATGGCGTTGAGCAGGATGTCGGCATCGTCTGCGGTGATGAGACCGCCCGCGGCAAACGTGTGCTCGCGGTCGATCGTCCACGCGCTCTCCTCGGTTTCCTGCGCTCCGGCAGCACGAACTTCCCTGATAACGATGCCGCGTTCGAGCAGCTTGTCGCGATCGCGGCGGAACTTGCGCTTGTCTGAGTCGATATTGCCCGAGCCGTACCCCAAATCGGAATCCAGGACGATTTGCTCGGTCGTCAGCGGTTCGGGAGAACTGTTGAGTACAAAGAAAAGGTTGAGGATGCGCTGAGCCGTTTTATCGAAACCGGGCTCGGGTGCACCCTTTTTAATTGTCGCGGTCGCGTCGCTTGCCGTCATAGAATCCTCGCATGAGAAGGTCGTTTGATGCCATGATTTTAGTCCGATATGGAGATTAGACTATATCCTTGTCCGCTTGGGGCGTTAAGATGCCCAGAATTCGGCCGTTTGCGCCCGCTCGGGGTATACTTTCGACTATATACGGTTCTAATGTGCATGCATTGGGCCTATTTGTCGGATTATGGATGTGGAGCGCACATGGCGAACACCCAGAACTATATTAACCACCTGCTGCAGAGCACTGGCATCACGCCGGCGTGCAGCGAAGAAGAGCGCCTGGCTGCCGAGGATATCGCTCAGATTTTCCGCAACCACGGCTTTGACCCCGAGGTGCAGGAATTTAATGCTCCCGCGCCCAGCAGGTTGGCGTTTGCCGTTACCGGTATTCTGGCGTTTGCCGGTGCCCTGCTAATGGGCATCGGCGGCGGTATCGGCTTGGTCGGCACCTTGCTGGCCATTGTCGGTGCCGTGCTCTACGTGCTCGAGCGCACGGGACATCCCGTGGTTTCGCGCCTGGGAAAGACCGGTGTGAGCCAAAATGTCATCGCCTATCACAAGGCCTCGGGCCCGCTTGCGTCTCCGCGCAACCGCCCGGTCGTCGTGGTGGCCCACTATGATTCCCCCCGTGCCGAGCTCCTTGCTCGCGAGCCCTACGCTCCGTATCGCGCGCTCATCGCCAAGCTCCTGCCTGTCGCCACGATCGCGCCCGCGGCTGTCGCCATCCTGCGTATCCTGCCGCTCCCCGGCGTGCTCAAGGTGCTGCTGTGGGTTGTCGCGATTTTGGCCTCCCTTGTGGCACTGGCCAATGCCGCCAATATCATCTCCAACCGTTTTGTGCTTCCCTACACGTCTGGCGCGGTGTGCAACAAGTCCTCTGTTGCCGCTATGCTCGGTGTCATGGACAACGTTGCCCCCTATCAGGGCGAAAACGAGTTCCCCGACGACATTCCGTTCGATACCTATTTTGGCGAGCAGAAGCGTCGCGCCGAGGAAATGGCGCGCGCGGCGGCCGAGTATGCCGCGGCCCAGCAGCAAAACGACTACGGCAACACCATTGAATATGAGGAACCTTCCTACGATGAGGACGAGTTTGGCCAGCCGGTAGCGCCTGTCGACGCACCCGAGCAGGACGAGGCTTTTGATGGACAGATCGATGGTTTTGAGGGTGCCTCTGCCGACGAGACACTGATCGGCGTTATCACCCCCGAGGCTCAAGACCAGACTGTCCAGGCAGAAGTGTCCACCGAGGAAGAGTCCACCGCCGAGCCGGCGGAGGAGCCCGCGGTGGTCGAAGTCGCCGAGCCCAAGCTCTATCGCAATGCCGCCGGCAATATCCGCTTTGGTTCGGATGCCATCCGTGCGCTCGGCATGCTTCCCGAGTCCTGCACGCTCGATTACGAAGAGGGCGAGGAGCCGACGTTTGAGCCGGAGCCTGCTCCCGTTGCGCAGGAGCCTACACCCGCGGCCAATACGGCTGGGGGAGCCGGTCGCTGCCCCTGTTACTGTCGCAGAGTCTGACGCAAAGCCCGCGCTCGATTCTACAGCCGGTCTGGATATTCTGGCGCCTGCCGCTCCGGCACAGGTTGAAGACGAGACCGCCGACGAAGACTATGACGAGTATCCGCAGCGCGTGTCCTATGAGAGTGACACCGATTTCTCGGCCGAGCTTCCCTCGACAACGCCCCATGCCGATATCGCTTCCGCGTTCTCCTCGATTGGTGCCAGCGCTTCGAGCTTCTTTAAGGGTGCCTTTGCGAAGGGCAAGAAGTTCGTCGACGACTTTGAGGAAAAGCGCGCCGCTGCCCGCGAGGCCGCCGAGCGGGAGGCCATCGCCCAGCAGCAGGCCGCCGAGGCTGAGCGTGAGCGTGCGGCACAGGAGTTCGAGCAGAGCGAGGCCGAGCAGCCGGAATCTGCGGATGTCGCCGACGCCACGACGTCCTTCGAGGCTCCGCAGCCGACATCCGCTGACGTTGCCGAGGCTACGACGTCCTTTGAGGCGCAGCAGCCGGTCGATGGCACCATGTCATTCGATGCCACGATGACGTTTGAGAAGCAGGGCACCGCAATTGCCGAGCCCCTTTCCATCTCCGATGATGCCCAGGACGCCGCCGATGATTCTGTTGTCGACGAGGCCGATTCCGTTGAGGCCAGCGCACCCGAGCAGATCGAGGCTCCTGCTATGGAGCAAGAGTCCCCTGCGATTGACGAGGCTCCCAAGACTGATGAGTCCAGGCCTTATTCTACGCAGATCTTTACCATGCCCGCGCCGAGCGACCCCGGTGCCACGGTGGCCAATGTCGCTCCCACGCAGGACGAGACAGTGGACTCCCTCATGGCGCAGATTTCGTCTCAGGTGCCTCCGCGCCAGCAAATGAATATCCTCGATCCGGTCTCCGCGCCCGCGCCCTCTTCGTCGCCGCTGGCCTCGGTCCCCGATCCGTCGCTGCCTTCGATGCAACAGGCCAACGTCGCGTCCCGCACGTCGCTGTTCGATCTTCCCGATCCTTCGGCACAGACAAATGATCCCTTTGCGACGGCGCAGGGCCCCGAGCCCACGTCGGCACCGGTCGCGGCCCCCATGCCCATCTCCTCGGGCGCACAGCCGCTCGAGACCATCTCGGCTCCTGCTTCGACGGGCGCCAAGCCGCAGAAGCGTGGCCTGGGTGGTTTGTTCGGTCGCAAAAAGAAGAACGAGCAGGACAGCATGAGCGACTGGCTGGGCGTCGAGGACGATTACGATGCCAAGAAGTCCGGCCGCGGCATTGGCTCGTGGGATAACTTCGAGGATGACGACGACGGTTGGAAGGGCGGCGCCACTTCCTCCGATGGTGCTTCTGCCGAGGATATGCTCTCGGCCGTTGCCTCCATGGGCGACGATGAGCTGCTCGGCCACGATATCTGGTTCGTCGCAACGGGCGCGTCCGATTGCGACGGCGCCGGCATGAGGGCGTTTTTGGCCTCGCATCGTGACAAGCTCCGCGGTGTGTTCTTCATCAACCTCGAGTCTATCGGTGCCGGCAGGCTTTCGGTGGTAACGGTCGAGGGCGAGCGGCAGCTGTTTAAGGGCGATCGCCGCATCATGAATCTTGTCAGCAAGGTGTGTAAGTCGTTCCACGTCGATTGCGGCGCGTTCGAGATGCCCTATGCAAAAACCGATGCATCCGCAGCGCTCGAGGCGAGCCGTCGCGCCCTTACGATCGCCGGTGTGGACGGTCCGCGCCTTGCCTGCGCTCGCACCGAGGATGACCTGCCGTACAACGTCAATCCGACCAATATCGCTACGGTGTCCGAGGTCGTGACCGAGGTCATTCGTCGTTCGTAGACAGACCCGCTAAGGAGTCAGCGTGTTTTCGTACATCAAGCGCCATTGGCCCATCTATCTGATTTTGACCCTGATCGCTATCGCATTGGGTTTTGGGGCCGCTTATGTCGTTGGCGTTAAGGGCTCGACGCCCGAGACAACAATGAACGAAGAGGTGGAGCAAGAGCAAAGTTTGGGTGCCGACGGTATTTCCGAGTCCGATCAGGCAGCCATCGATGGCGGTTCGTCATCTGCTGAATAGCCGATTCATCGTTTATGCCCAAGGCGGGCGAGCCGGGAGACTGGCTCC
>CAJMPE010000121.1 GCA_905215275.1 uncultured bacterium
GCAGCTGGTTCGTCGTGTCACGTACCGGCTGCGGCGCATCGCCCAACCAAGTTGCTATGTTGCGGTCGCGAGTTGCGGTGTCCATGGGGCTCCTTTATGGCAGATGCTCTGTCGGTATCTATTGTAAAGGCGCACCGGTTGCCTTTATGCCACGGCCGTATGAAGAGTGGGGTCTACGAGACGTGCTCGGGCGCTCCTGCCATGCGAGCCTGTTCGTGTGCGCGGAGGCGCGGAAGCTCGACGGTTGCCACCATGACGCCGGTGAGGATGAGGGCGGCGCCAAAGAAGGCGATGGGGCTCAGGACCTCGCCAACCAGAAAGAACGAAAAGACAGCGGAGCAGACCGGCTCAAGCGAGAAGGCGAAGCCGGTGGTCTCGGCGGGCACGTGGGGCTGCACGAGCGTCTGGGTGATAAAGCCATAGGCAGAGCAGATGAGTGCGAGCGCGACGACAACGACGATCTCGCTGGGCGTACTGGGAAGCGTGAAACCGCCAAAGGTGAATGCGGCGATGCCCGAGAACAAGCCGCCGAAGCCCAGCTGCCAAACGCCCAGAGCAAGTGGATCGACATCTTCGACAAAGCGCTTGGCGACAATGATGTGTCCGGCGTAGACAAAGGCGGAGAGCAGCATGATGAGCGCGCCCGGGTTCAGGCTGGTGAAGTCGGCGCCCGAGAGCAGCAACATACCGCAGGTGACGATGGCGGTGCCGACGAGCACTTTGCGCTCGGGGGCGCGACGCAGCAGGGCGGCGTTGGCAAACGGTACGATCACGACCGTCAGGCTCTGCAAAAAGCCGGCGGTGGAGGCGGAGGTGAGGCTGGAGCCCAGGCACATGCAGGTGAGCTCGGTTGCCATAATGGCGCCGATGATGGCGGCACGGACCATAAGGTCGCGGTTGATGCGCAACGCGTGCTTGTGGAAGAGCAGCAGGCAGACCACAAAGGCAATGATGCAGCGTAGCGCGACGATGCTCGTGGCGTTCATGCTGTCCATACCGATCTTCATGAGGGGATACGAAAAGCCCCATGCGACGGGAACGGAAAATGAGAGCGCGATTGCTTTTTTGCGATCCATGGGACTCCTTTTGTTACAGAACGGTTTCGCAAAAAGGATTCTGCTCCCAGATTTGGATGTAGTAAAGCGAATGTATCTTCAGTATGATTAAGAAATGCTAAAGTAGGCACGAAAAGCCCTGGCAAAACGTTTTACAGCTACATCGATGTGGAGGCACGATGGCATCGCGGTATCAGATTGTTTGTATGGTGGTCGATTGCGGCAGTCTGAAACGTGCGGCGGACGAGCTGGGCTATACGCAAAGCGCGGTGAGCCAGGCCGTCAAGGCGCTCGAGCGCGAGCTGGGCACCACGCTTATCGAGCGTGGTAAGCAGGGCGTTTCGCTTACGCGCGACGGTAAACAATATCTGCCGTACCTGCGCCAGATTGTGACCGCCGAGGTCGAGCTCGAGGGCAAGCGCCAAGAGCTGCTGGGGCTTTCGTCGACCGATATTCGCATCGCGACGTTTACTAACGTGAGTCGTACCGTGCTGCCGCGTGTGATCCGCGACTTTGGTGCGCTGCACCCGGGCGTACGCTTTACCCTCAAACAGGGCGATTACACGCGCAACGCTCAATGGGTGCACGATGGCGTGGTTGATTTTTGCTTTACGGCGCGCGGATTTACCGCTGGGCTCGAGAAGCGCGTGGTCTATCACGACGAGCTGGTGGCATTGTTGCCGGCCGCGCATCCGCTGGCGGCAAAGGAAAAGGTGACGCTCGCCGACCTGGCGTCCGAGCCGTTTGTACTGTTGGATGAGGGCGAACAGAGTCTGGTGCTCGATGCATTCGCGGCGCATGGGCTGTCGCCGCACGTGACGAGCGAGGTGACCGACGACTACACCATCATGGCGATGGTGGAGGAGGGCCTGGGCGTGAGCATGCTCTACCGTCGTACTGTGGAGGGCATGCGGGCCGATATTCGCGTGCGGCCCATCGTGCATGCCCCCTCGCGCGACGTGGTGGCCGCCTGGCGCAGCTGGGACACCATGCCCATCGCCACGAGGCGCTTTATCGACTATATGAGCTCGCATATTGTCAATTAATGACTGTCGTGGCGTTGAGTGCGGTGTTTAGCGGGCTGTCGCTTTGGCTTGGGTGGCGCGATAGGTGCGTGCCGGGTGGCAAAGTAGTACCGCCACGACCATAAAGAACGCCGTGGTGCCCAGGCTGATGGGGTAGACCATCATGATGTTCGCAAAGGTGCGGAAGTGCGGGAACACGCAGAACACCCAGTAGAAGCGGATGCCGCAGACGCAGATCATGGTGATGAGGGCGGGTGTGAGCGAGATGCCAAAGCCGCGCAGGTAGCCTGACATGTTTTCGTAGAACATGCTAAAGGCGTACGCCGGGAAGATCGAGCACACGCGGATATAGCCGATCGAGACGATGTTGGGATCGCTGTTGAACAGCGACAAGATCTCGCGCCCCAGGCCGACAATAACGATGATCGTGGTGAGCGCGACGATACCGCCTTCGACCAGGCAGGCCTTGAGCGTTTTGGTGCAGCGGTCGATCTGGCGGGCACCGTGGTTTTGTCCCACAAAGGTGGTGCACGCCTGGCTAAAGCTGTTGAGCAGGTTGTAGCATACGTACTCCAAGCTCATGGCGGCGCTCGATGCCGCCATGACCTCGGTGCCCAGGCTGTTGATGGCGGACTGGATGATGATGTTGGCTACGGCAAAGACGGCGCTTTGGATGCCGGCTGGCAGGCCGATCTTGACGATGCGCTTGAGGGCGACGGGGTCGATAGCCAAGTCACGCGGGGTGACGCGGACGACAGAGTCGGTCTTGAGCAGGCGGATAAAGAGCGTAGCGGCGCTGACGGTGTAGGCGATGGCGGTGGCGATGGCGACGCCCGCGACGCCCCAGTGAAGTACGGGGACAAAGATGAGGTCCAGGCCAATGTTGAGGACGGTGGACACGGCAAGCGCCTGCAGCGGCATGCGGGTGATGCCGACGGAGCGGAAGATCGCGGCCTCAAAGTTGTAGAGCAAAATCGAGGGCATGCTCAGCAAAAAGACGCGTAGATAGAGTGAGGCGAGCGGCATGGTCTCGGCGGGAACGTTGAGCGCGGCGAGCATGGGCTCGGCAAAGATCTCGCCCAGAGCGATGACGACAAAGCCCACGAGTGCCATTAAAATCGAGGTATGGACGGCGCGTTTGACCATGTTCTGATCGTTGCGGCCGATAGCGTTGGCGATGACCACGTTGGAGCCAAGCGACATGCCAATAAACAGGTTGAGCATAAGACTGGTAAGCGGAACATTGGAGCCGACCGCCGCCATGGCGAGGGTTCCCTGGTCGCCCGAGAAGTTACCGATGATGACCGTGGCGATGAGGTTCGATAGCTGCTCCAAGATGCTCGTGGCGGCCACGGGGAAGGCGAACAGGGGAATATTGCGCCACAGCGAGCCGGTTGTCATGTCAATGTGCTTAGATGCGGTATCAGCCATACGCTCTCAATCTCTAACATGCTCTTTCGTGCTTATTTGCGCAGACGATGATACTCCTAATCGACTAGTCATTGGGGACGTTCTTAAACGACTAGTCATTTAAGAACGTCCCCAATGACTAGGTGGGGAAGGCGTGCGACAATGGTGGGCGTTGTGTTGTTCGCGCTAAGGAGTTGCCATGTTGTTGTGTCCCGTTTGCCATGAGCCGTTGGCGGACAATGAGCGCGGTGCTGCATGCGCGGGCGGACACCGGTTTGACCGTGCGCGCGAGGGCTATCTATACCTCCTACGCTCGTCCAAGAGCGGCGATTCCATGGGCGATCCCAAGTCGCAGGCGCGCAGCCGACGTGACTTTCTGAACCGCGGCTACTATGCGCCGTTGCGCGATGCGATGGTTGAGCTGGTGCGCGAGCGGGTGTCTGGACGTGCCGCGTCTACGAACTGTCCCATGACGTTGCTCGATATTTGCTGTGGCGAGGGCTACTACACCAGCGCCATGGGCGCGGTGCCGGGCGTGGACGCTTACGGGTTTGATTTGGGCAAAGAAATGGTGCGCCTGGCCGCCAAGCGCGGCGATGCGACCTACTTCGTGGCCAACATGAAGGACATCCCCGTGGCCGATGGCGCCTTCGATATGGTGACCGAGCTCTTTGCTCCCTTTAACGAGCGTGAGTTTGCCCGCGTACTGGCGCCAGAGGGCTCACTCTATACCGTGGTGCCGGGTGCCCGTCACCTGTTTAGGCTTAAGGAAGTGCTCTACGACACGCCATATCTTAATGACGAGAAGCTGCCGCAGACCACCGAACTCGAGTTGGTCGGAACGCGGCGGGTGTCTGCGAACATTACGCTCCAAACCCAGGCCGACATCGAGGCGGTGTTCCAGATGACGCCGTACTACTACCGCACGCGCCCTGCCGATAAAGAGCGCCTGGCAAACTTGGACACCCTTCAAACCGACATCGACTTCATCATCGCTGAGTACTGCCACAGCTAACAACCTGCCAAAAAGGGACAGGTTTGTTTTGGTAGGTTTTGTCTGGGCAAACGTAAAGGGCCGACCGCGGAGATGCGCGATCGGCCCTTTTTAGTTGCTTGGCTGCAGAGCTTATGAGAAGCGAGCGCTTACAGGCGGTCCTTGTTCTCGGCCTTAACGGCGTGCGCCTGCTGAACAAAGAACAGGTCGTACACCACGATGACAAAGGCGACGATATTGACGGAGCTGCCGCCGAGCGCGGGAAGCGTGAGCGCGGCCTGGAAGAGCGTGGCTGCCGCGGCGACGATGCCGAGCTTAAACGCGCCATCCACCTGCGAAGGCTTGTTGGCGCCCTTGATACCCGCAACACCTGCGGCAAGGTCGACAAGGCCCTTGGCGACCAGCACGACCGCGGCGAGCATGGCGTTCGACCCGTACGTGGAATCGAGGTTGCCGGTCGCGATGCCGGCGATTCCAATGACGAGACTGGCGATGCCCAGAACAAAATAAATCAGGGCAAGGATTTTGAGTGTCTTGCGAGCGGCGCTCATAGCTGGTCCTTTCGATGCGGGCGCGGAGAATCTGTCGCACCCAGGTTGCGGCACATATCGTGAAGCACATTGTAGTTCAACGGGGCGATGCATGCGTTTGAAAGCGTCTCTTGCCTATACGGTTCAACCTTTCAAAAAGGAAAGCTGGACGTAAGCCAAATCGATGGCAGCCCATGTGCGGCGCTGCGATGATGAGGCCGTAACAAGGAGCTGGTCTCAAGGAGGAGTCATGATGTACGGAGCAGGGCAAGTGCGTGAGCCGCGGTCGTTGGGAAGGCGCATGGGTGATTCTGTGATCGCTGCCGTGTGCACGGGATTGATGGCGGTGCTTTGCATTGCGATGCTGTGGACCATGTCGCATGTGGGACAATAGCGAACGGTTGGGTGCCGACACAAACGGCGCTCACGTGTTCGTTTTGCTTGCTAAGGAGTGCCCATGGGCGTCGTCGATCCCTTTTCTGTTGCTCGGGCCGCGGGGCTTGAGCTGATCGGGAAGTCCGAGGGTCTCACGCTCACCGACGGCACGATGGAGCTGTGTGCCGATTTTACCCGCATGCTTCCGCGGCTCAAGCGGGGCCGTCTGCAGCAAGAGCTGTTGGTAAAGGCTGCGCGCACAAAAGGCATCGAGCAACCATGGGCGATTGATGCCACGGCGGGCTTTGGCGAGGATTCGCTGCTGCTGGCGGCCGCGGGCTTTACCGTCGATCTGTATGAGCAGGATTGCGTGATCGCGGCGCTCCTCAAGGATGCTTTGGATCGCGCGGCAGATGAACCGGCGCTTGCGACAGCCGTGGCGCGCATGCGCTTGCATGCGGGCGAGGACAGCATTGCCGGCCTTCGCCATACAGCTGAGTTGATCGGGCGGGGCGAGCTTGCCGCTCCCGATGCGGTGTACCTGGACCCCATGTTTCCCGAGCGCACCAAGAGCGCGGCGGTGAAAAAGAAGTTCCAACTCTTGCACCATTTGGAACAGCCGTGTGCCGATGAGGAGGCG
>CAJMPE010000122.1 GCA_905215275.1 uncultured bacterium
GCCATCCGCATCGGTGTATTCCAGATCGAAGTTCTGCGGCATCTGGAAGTCGAGCTGGACGGTACCGCACTGCCAGGTACGGCCGAGCGAGTCCTCCAGGTGGAAGTCGATCTTGGGGCCGTAGAAGGCACCGTCGCCCTCGTTGACCTCGTAGTCCATGCCCAGCTTCTCCAGAGCGGTGCGCAGGCCCTCCTCGGCGCGAGCCCAATCCTCGTCCGAACCCATGGAGTCCTCGGGGCGGGTGGAAAGCTCAACGTGATACTTAAAGCCAAACTTTTGGTACACAGAGTCGATAAGGTTGACCACGCCCACGATCTCGTCGGTCAGCTGGTCGGGACGCACAAACAGGTGGGCGTCGTCCTGGTTAAAGCAGCGTACGCGGAACAGGCCGTGCAGGGCGCCGCGCAGCTCGTGACGGTGTACCAGGCCAATCTCGCCGGCGCGAATGGGCAACTCGCGATAGGAGTGCGGCTTAGAGGCGTACACCAGCACGCCGCCCGGGCAGTTCATGGGCTTAATGCAGTACTCTTCGTCGTCGATGACGGTAGAGTACATGTTGTCCTTGTAGTGGTCCCAGTGGCCCGAGGTCTTCCACAGCTGCTTGTTCATGATGAGCGGCGTGGAGATCTCCACGTAGCCGGCCTTGTGGTGAATCTCGCGCCAGTAGTCCAGCAGCGTGTTCTTAAGGATCATGCCGTTGGGCAGGAAGAACGGGAAGCCGGGGGCCTCATCGCGCATCATAAAGAGGTCCATCTCGCGGCCGATCTTGCGGTGGTCGCGCTTCTTGGCCTCCTCCAGCATGTGCATGTGCTCGTCGAGCTCTTCCTTGGTGGCAAAGGCGACGCCGTTGATGCGGGTGAGCATCTTGTTGTCCTTGTCGCCCTTCCAGTAGGCGCCCGAGACGCCGGTGAGCTTAAAGGCCTTCAGCGCCTTGGTGTAGCAGATGTGGGGGCCGACGCACATGTCGATGTAGTCGCCCTGCTGGTAGAAGGTGATGCGGGCGTCGTCGTCCAGGTCGCCGATGTGCTCGACCTTATACTTCTCGCCGCGCTCCTCCATAAGGGCGATGGCCTCGGCACGGGGCTTCTCAAAGACGGTGAACTTGAGGTTCTCCTTGACGATCTTTTTCATCTCGGCCTCGATCGCGGGGAAGTCGTCCTCGCTGATCTTGACGCCCTCGGGCAGGTCGACGTCGTAGTAGAAGCCGTTGTCGGTCGCGGGGCCGTAGGCAAAGTCGGCCTCGGGATACAGGCGCTTGATGGCCTGCGCCATGATGTGCGCGGCAGAGTGGCGGATGACGTGCGTGACCTCGTCCTGCGAGAGCTCGGCCACCGAACCGTCATTGTAGAGTGCCTTCATGGGTATGTTTTCTCCTCTCGGATGCCTGATGCATGTGCATGCGATGCGCTCGGCGTTTTTGACTTGCATCATTATAGGCAGGTTGCCTTGGTATACAAGCGCCCGCCGCACCTTAATGGCACGGCGGGCGATTTTCTACGCATGCTTCATCGTGTGGGGCGGGGTGTGGGGCGCGCGTGGCTTGCGGTGCGCGGTGCCCGTGGCTTGCAGCCGGCCCGGCGATGGATGCGTTACTGGATGCGAGTTCGGCAGTAGGGGCAGACCTTCCAGTGCGCGTCGAGCGGGCGATGGCAGCTGGGGCACACGTTACGAACCTGGGTGTCGCACACGGGGCAGACCACAAAGTCCTTCTCGATGGGAGCGCCGCACTGCGGGCAGGTGCCGTACTGGGCAAGCTGGCGCTCGCGCAGGGCCATGTCCAGCTCCTGCTCCTCGCGGTCGGCCGCGTAGGAGTGCGGGCGCAGGACCAGGTAGGCGATGAGGCCCACAAACGGGATGAGGGCGATGATGCCCCATGCCACGTAGGCGCTGGCGCCGCGGCGGCGAGCGTCGATGAACACATAGACGACCGACAGCACGTACAGGGCGATGATAAAGCCCACGAAGGCATAGATGACGCCCATTAGCTGCGGTGACATGAGCTCGTTGATGTATTTGGACATTGAGGTGTACCTTTCGGAATAATTACAGTCCGGTCAAGTTTACCACGGGGTTTGTTTATATGGGACCACGGCTGGGTACGGGGCCGGCGCGGACACAAACATCTCAATCCGTAACAGGTGGGAGCGGAATCCGGGTCTAGATGTTACAGAACGAGACACAGGGGTCCCTCCCCGACTTCAATCTCAATCTGTAACATCTTGGGCCCCAAAACCCCTCTTACTGTTACAGATCGAGACGAACGGTGAGCCCTCCGTTAAATATCTCGATCCGTAACAACAATTCGGCAAAAACAGGTCTAATCGTTACAGATTTAGACATTCGAAACCAACTGATAGGTTCATCTAAATCTGTAACATCTAGACCCCAAAACGGTCCCCAGATGTTACAAATCGAGACAGAAGAATCTCTCCCTGACTTTAAATCTCAATCTGTAACACATAGGACCGATTTTCCCCTCTTACTGTTACAGATTAAGACAAACGGAGGGCCGTCTGGCAAACGTCTCAATCTGTAACATCTGGAACCCAACTCTTCTGCTTACTGTTACAGATCGAGACAAACCTCTGACGCCAGGGGCGGCAGACGAGGTCACCGATGGTCTTGAGTCTCCCCTCGCCTGCCGTTGGCGGATGTTGCGGGGCTGTTCGCCGCATTGCCGCAGCGCTGGGGGTGTGCAGACCGTAGGATAATCCTATTGACAGCCTGTCAACTTGTCTTGGAGGCACCGTGGCAGAAACGTTTGATATCGCAATTGTGGGCGCGGGCATCACGGGATGCGCCATCGCGCGGCAGCTCGCGCGGTTTGACCTGTCCATTTGCGTGGTCGAGGCGGCCAACGACATTGCGCTGGGCGCTTCGAAGGCCAACGGCGGTCTGGTGCACGCCGGCTACGATCCGGTGCCGGGCACCGTAAAGGCGCAGGTCAACGCCCGCGGCTGCGAGCTATATGGCACGTGGGCCCAGGAGCTTGGATTTTTGTTCCGCCGTACCGGGTCGATGGTGCTGGGGTTTAACGACGAGGACCGTGCGCACCTGGAGAAGCTGCGCCAAAATGGCCTGGCGAACGGCGTGCCCGAGCTGTCGATTATCGGCCCAGAGCGCATTCATGAGCTGGAGCCGCGCGCGAGTGCAGAGGCAACCTGCGCGCTGTGGTGCCCCTCGACCGGTTACGTCGACCCGTTTGAAGTGGCCATCGCCGCGCTGGAGAACGCGGTCGCCAACGGCGTGACGTTTATGCGGTCCGCTCCGGTGGAAGCGATTGAGGTTGCTGGCGGCGAGGCTACCGACGGGGCTGCGCGCTTTACGCTGGCTACGCCTGCCTGCGATGTGCGTTGCCGCTATCTGATCAACGCCGCAGGCAACGGTGCCGCGGATATCTCGCATATGGCCGGCGCCGAGGAGTTCCAGATGGTCTGGCGCCAGGGCAATATTGTAGTGCTGGACAAGGAACCGCGCACGATCATGCCGCTTTACCCCGTGCCCACGCCGGTGTCCAAGGGCGTTATCGTCACGGGCACGGTACACGGCAACACCGTGATCACCGCGACCGCTGCCGTGCGCGAGCCAGGCGACACGCAGACCTATGCGAGCGATGTCGACGCGCTGCTGGGCGGCGCGCGCAAGCTGGTGCCCGATCTGGACACGCGCCGCGTGGTCCGCGCGTTTGCCGGCGGTCGCCCGGTCATTAAGGGAACGAACGACTTCTTTATTGGGCAGTCGGCCGTGGTGCCAGGCCTGTTCCAGGCGGCGGGCATTCAGTCGCCGGGCGTGGCGAGCGCGCCGGCCATTGCCGAGCGCATGGAGCACGTGATGCGCGAGGCGGGCGTTGCTTTGCGCGAGCGGGCCGATTGGGATCCGATTCGCCGCGCGCCGGACGACTTCGACTGTGCGCCGCTTGCACGCAAGGAAGAGCTCATTGAGTCCGACCCTGCATGGGGGCAGATCGTCTGCCGCTGCGAGACAGTACCCGAGGCCGAGATTGTTGCCGCGATTCGACGCCGTCCGGGTGCGGTTTCGGTCGAGGGCGTCAAACGCCGCTGCCGCGCGGGCATGGGCCGCTGCCAGAGCGGCTTTTGCCAGAGCCGCGTGGTGGCGATTCTGGCGCGCGAGCTGGGGTGTGACCCCAGCGAGGTGCTGCTGGAGGACACTGGCTCGTGGCTCGTTGAGGGACCTTTGAAGGGGGTGCGCTAGGATGGCGACGTTTGATATGCGCAACGAACGCGCGGAGGCAGGAGCTACGGAAGCGGTGCAGACGCAGGCGTTCGACGTCGTCGTTATCGGCGGCGGACCTGCCGGCATGGCGGCCGCACTTGCCGCGCACAAGGCCGGCGCGCGCGTGGCCATCGTGGAGCGCGAGCAACACTTGGGCGGCATCCTGCGCCAGTGCATTCACCCCGGCTTTGGCCTTTCGCACTTTAAGCAGGAGCTCACCGGCCCCGAGTATGCGCAGCGCTTTATCGACCAGGTGCGCGCGACCGACATTGCGCTGTTCTTGGACAGCATGGTGCTTGGGATTGATTCGGGCGAGTCCACGGAAGACGCCACACTCCGCACCGTCACGCTCATGAATCCCTCCGGTATGCTGCAGCTCACCGGGCGTGCGGTCGTCCTTGCCATGGGTTGCCGCGAGCGCACCCGCAGCGAGATCAAGATTCCCGGCAACCGACCCGCCGGCGTGTTTACGGCCGGCCTGGCGCAGCGATACATCAACATCGAGAACCTCAAACCCGGCTCGCGCGCCGTCATTTTGGGCTCGGGTGACATCGGACTGATCATGGCGCGCCGCTGCACGCTCGAGGGGATTTCGGTCGAGGGCGTGTACGAGCTCATGCCGTACGCCAACGGCCTGCGCCGCAACGTCAAGAACTGCCTGGACGACTTTGGCATTCCGCTGCATCTGTCTACCACGGTCACGCGCGTGATCGGGCACGACCGCGTGGAGGCCGTCGAAGTGAGCCAGGTCGATGAGCATCTGGCGCCCATTCCGGGGACCGAGCGCGTCGTTCCGTGCGACACTCTGCTGCTCTCGGTGGGCCTGATTCCCGAGAACGAGCTTTCGGTTGCCGCGGGCGTGGAGCTGGACCCACGCACGCGCGGCGCCGTAGTGGACCAGAGCCTGCAAACGGGCGTGCCGGGCATCTTTGCCTGCGGCAACGTGCTGCACGTGCACGACCTGGCAGACAATGTCACGACCGAGTCCGAGCGCGCCGGCGCAGCCGCGGCGGCGTGGGCGTTGGGCGGCGCCGCCGGGACGAGCACTGCGGGCACGGGTTGTCAACTCACGGTCTCCCCTGCCGGTATCGCAGGCTACGCGCTACCGGGACGCATTACGGCTGTGGCGCTCACCAAACTCAACTTTCGCGTACGCCGACCGGTCGACGCCGCCCGCGTACGTATCCTGGCAGGCGACGAGGAACTGTTTGCAGGCAAAGTCCGCCCGTTTAAACCGAGCGTCATGGAAAGCTTCCCGCTACCGGCAAAGGTGATTCAGCGCGCAATCGACCTGGGTGTTAGCGAAATTGTCCTGTCCGTCGATCCCGTTGAGGAGGCGTAAAGCCATGAGCACAAATGTGATCGAGTCGCTGCAGTTCAACTGCACCACCTGCCCATCCGAGTGCCTCCTGACCGTAGAGGTGGAGCGTGATGCCAACGGTGCCGTGACAGCGGTGCGCTCCGTGACCGGCAACAGCTGCCCGCGCGGCGACAAGTTCGCACACCAGGAACTAACCTGCCCCATGCGCGTGCTCACCACAACCGTAGCCGTATCCGGCGGCGACGAGGCGCTGCTGCCCGTGCGCACGGCCGAAGCCATCCCGCTGGCACTTCACGCCCAGGCTATGGACCTCATCCGCGGCCTAGTGGTCAAAGCCCCCATCCGTATGGGCGATGTAGTCCTCCCCGACCTCCTAGACACCGGTACCGACCTCATCGCCAGCATGGACATCGACCCTGCCTAAGTAGCTCATTTGGGAC
>CAJMPE010000123.1 GCA_905215275.1 uncultured bacterium
CTTGTCCTCCATCGCCCGCCTGACGGCGTCGACGTAGTACGCGAGCGCGTCGCCGTCGGCTTTCTCGGGAAACGATATCGACCGGATCCACGCCCAGTGCGCGGCGGTCCAGTTGCCCTTCCTGCGGCCGGTCGGGGTGGTCTCGCTGAACGCGTATCCGTGCCTGAGGAGGAACTTCGACAGCCGCTGCTTGCAGCGCTTCAGGTCCTCGCGGGCGTCGTCCAGCGCGCGCACCAGGTCGCGCGCCGCCTCGCATCCGTCGTCGGGGACCCACACCTCCACGACGTTGCCTACCGACAGCATGCGGGCCAGGAACTCCGCGTCGTTGCGGTCGTTCTTCCTCTTGCGGTCGGCCGGGGGCTTGATCATCTTGGACACCGCGCCGACGACGCAGTCGATTCCCATCGAGGACAGCCTCTTCTGCAGGTCGAACCCGGTGACGCCCGACTCGTAGGCGCATTTCGCGGCAGGGTCCAGCGACCTCACCCACTCTGCGACGGCTGCCGCGTCGTAGGCGAAAGTGGCCGAGCGGACCTCGCCGGTCATCGCGTCGAGGGCGACGGCCTTTATGGATCGCGCGTGCACGTCGAGGCCGACGAAGGTGGTAGTATTCAACATGAGAGAGCCCCTTTCCATGCTTGTGGCGTGGCCGCCACTTTTGAGTTGGACACTCACATTGTCGGCCTAATCCACGGATTCGCATGCAGCAGGGGCTCTCAATGTTTTCATGTCCTGCTCATATCGTCTCGTTTGAGGCGACCTGACGCTGCGCGGAAGCCGGGCATCCCATCTTGCCCCTTGCGCATGGCTCGGCGCGTGCCGAAGTACGCTTCGCTCCTCTTTCAGGGCAATCTGCTCACCCAGCATGGCGCTCGCTGCTTTTGCTGCGAATGGGGCTCTTCGGAATCCAGCCTACAGTTCTGGTCCGAAGGGGGGTGTTCCTATAGTTCTGTCAAGGGGGATTCGCCCTTTCGACGGGCGTTTTTGGCAATGCTGACGCAGGCCCGGCAGGGCCTGCGATCTCCGGCGGCCGTTAGGCTGCGTACGGAACCTTGTCCCTCATGATCGCGTAAATCACCTTGAGCCGCTTCCTCGCCACGGCTTTCAGCGCCTTGCCGTGCGGCATGCCCCTGTCGCGGCAGCGCGCGTAATATTCGCCCCATCGGTTGCGGCTGCGCGCAAGGCAGTTGCAAGAGAATATGAGCAGGTTCTTCAGCCTCTTGTTGCCCTGCCGCGACGCGGATACCGACGATATCGACGTGCCGGACCGCCTGTTGCGCGGCGCGAGCCCGCAGCGCGAGGCGAGCCTGTCGTGGCCCGCGAAGTCGGCTATGTCTATGGATATGACCAGCTCGGATGCCGTTCGCGGTCCTATGCCGGGCACCGTGAGCAGGCACCTGTACGTCTCGTCGGCGGCGAGCAGCGCGGATATCTCGGAGGTCAGCGACTCTATCTCGGCGGCGTTCTCCGATATCCTTCGCGCGAGCAGCCGGACGGCGCGGTCCTCGCAGGCGACGGCCGCCGGGTGCGGCCTGCTCGACGATTCGACGGATTCGACCAGCGCCGCCACTTTGGCGCGCCTGCAGCCGCGCGTGAGCGCCCCGACGGCCTGCGGCGAGGCCTCGGATATCGACCACGGGCCGCCGACGGCGGCCATGAGCTTGAGGGTCGCCGGGTCCGAGAGGTCGGCTTGCGCCTCGAATTCCGGGCACGATTCGAGCAATATGCTGCGGAGCCTGTTCTTGCTGCGCGTGTTCTCGCAGGTCAGAAAGTCCCTTTGCGCGGCGAGCGACCTGGCGGCCTCTATCTCGGGCGGCCTGTCGGCCACCGCAAGCAGCGCGTCGGGTATGCCCAGCGCCGTCTTGGCTATGACCATCGCGTCGCGCTCGTCGGTCTTGGCGTCTCCGGCGAACAGCTTCGAGGCGCCGTGCGCGGCGAGCCCGGGCAGGTACGCGCGCGGCATCCCGGCGAGCTTGGCGCGCGAAAGCGCCAGCGACCCGATGTTGCGGACCTGGTCGACGACGACCAGCGCGCCCGGGTACTGCGCGTAGAGCCCGTCGATGGCGTTTTCCCTGTTCAAGACAGGCTTGCTTGCCAGAAGCTCGCCCTCGCGCGTGACCACGCACGCCCAGTGCGACGACTTCCCGACGTCGAGCCCTATGACGATTTCCGGCCTGGCGGGTGGTGCCATGGTGGTATCCTCCAATCGGTAGGCCGATCGGAAGCCCTCCCCTCGACACCCACATTACCTGGCCGTGGCGCCCGCGCCCGGCAGTTTCCTATCAGTCGTTCGGAGCGGCGAGCGTCCTCGGTGGCAACACCTCCCGGGCCCTCGAGGGGCAGGGGCAGACGGCCATCCGGGGACGCCCGATCGGCGGCCCCTCGGGGCTTGGCCAAACTGTAGGCCATGCGCCGAATGATCGCCACCGAAGTTCATCGATGGCTTACCTCAGACTGTAATGGGTGGACGAGCCTTCTATTATGGAGCGTCGTCGCGGTACGCTTCCGTGAAGCGTCCTTCTTCCGCGATGGCGTTTCGCTCTACTTCGGTGAGCATTTCCTCATAGCCCCTCAACGCCGAAAATGGCATGAATTGGCGCGCCCGCTCGGGATAGGCGCGTGCCTTGTGCTCGTATGACGCATTCGCTTCTTCGACGCCCATGCGTTCAAGATAGGTATCCCATTCAGCCGGCATTGTGACCTCCAATTTGCATGTTTCGCTTGCGCATCGTCGCGTTCTTTTTGAAGCTCGTGCCGAAGAGCACAGAGTTTTTGCCGAACCTCGATTGCACGGCAAGCATGGCTTTTTGTATATCCCGTTCGCGCTGTTCTTCTTCGGGCGCGGAAAAAAGGCTCATTTGACAGCCTTCCGCTTCGACGATTTCGGAAAAACCCAACATAATGCGTCGTATTGGGCGTTCGGGATCGACGTGGCCGTCGAAGAGCTGCGCCGCGGCGCCGAACAGGAGGTGGAATGAGTTCGTGGGCGCATCGAGCGTGCGTGCTCCACCTGCGGCTTCGTGGTAGCCGCTGTTGCGCGCGCCGGGCCCAACGATTCGTGTGCCGTGCTCGCCGACGAAAACGCGCGTTTCATCGTCCGCATTGCGATGCGGCCGATGGCTTTGGGTCTCGTTGAATCTTGCATTGTCGTAAGCGTGTTTCAGCTCGGCTTGCGTTTGGAGATGGGCGAAGCCTCCGGTTGCGGTGGCGCCATGGGCCTTCGCGTAACCCACATGCAGCGACACGCGCCGTGCCGCTAAGCCCTTTTCAATCATGTCGAGCGCGCTCGATTCAACCATCTCTCGCAGCACGGTGCGGGCGTCTTCGAGCGAGTAGTCGTGTTCGAGCACCTGCCCGTTGGCTATGGACTTTCCAACGGGCTTCCATGCCTTGATTTCCTCGATGGTACAAGGCTCTTGGCCCCAGGCGTGATCGATGAGGAATTCGGCGTTTACTCCGAATTCGCGATAGAGCACATCTTCTGGCAGCTGCGTTATGTCATAAAGCGTGCGCGCGCCGTGCTTGGCGAGTCTCGCCGCAATGCCGGGGCCGATGCCCCAGATGTCGGTGATGGGGCGATGGGGCCAGATCTCCTTGCGAAAGGTCTCGTCGTCGAGTTTGCCGATGCGACTGGGCACGTGCTTGGCGGTGATATCGAGTGCAACCTTGGCCTGGAATAGGTTGGGGCCGATGCCGACCGTCGCCGTGATGCCGGTGCGCGTCAGGACCTCGTCGCGCAACATGCAGGCGAAGCCTTCCGCATCGGTGTGATAGAGGTCCAGATAGGGTGTCACGTCGATAAAGCATTCATCGATTGAATAGACGTGAATGTCTTGCGGACTCACGTATTCCAGATAGATGCCGTAGATTTGCGCCGACACCTCCATGTAGTGCTGCATGCGCGGTACGGCCTTGATGTAGTCGATGCCGTCGGGAATCTCGAACAGGCGACAGCGGTTATGGATTCCGAGGTCCTTCATGGCCTGTGTGATGGCGAGGCAGATGGTCGTGCGCCCGCGCGATTCGTCGGCAACGACCAGGTTGGTGGTGAGCGGGTTGAGCCCGCGGTCAACGCACTCGACGCTAGCGTAAAACGTCTTGAGGTCGATGCAGATATAGGTGTGACGATCGTGCCCCACGCGTCCTCCCATCAAACACATGTTCTTATCGAATACATGTTCGATAATAGCTGGTCGTCCGGACACCGTCAAAACCTGTCCCTTTTTGCAGGGTATGGTCGTGCGGCTGGATTGGGTTTTTAACGCAGCTCTAAAGAGTGCGAAACAGCTTGGAAAACCTTGCTTCGTAGCATGAGCCTAACGATTGATACCGCCTATACGCACGGAAGGGTTGTGGGAAAGATGGTCAATTATGGGTTTGGTATGCCGACGCGCCTCGTTGCGGATGGAGACGTGGCTCGCTGGTGCGGGCGATTGGTTGCCCACTATGGCGGCACCAAGGCACTGGTCGTGCTGGGCGGTGACAAGCATACGCGCGATGAGCTTGTCTCGGCGGCACTTGGCTCGGTTGATCGAGCTCTGCTCGAGCGCGTACTTTTTTGTTGCGGCTCGGTTGGCGTTGGGGGAGACGAGCTGATCGACGAGGCCGTGGCCCTGGCGACCGACGAAGGCGTGGACTTTGTCCTGGCGATCGGCGATGCCGATACTGCCGGCTTTGCGCGCGAGCTCGCGCGTCGCATGGCGGCGCTCGATGCCGGCGAAGACGGCTTTGTGCCTTATGGATGCATTGTCTCGGAGGGCAAGGTACCTGCCGTCGTGGGCACCGGCGAGGTTCCCGTTTTTGCCATTATCGCGCCCGAACTGCTGGAGGGCATCGGGTCTCCTCTGCGTGAGTTGCTCGGCAGTGTGTGCGCCGCGGCCTAATATTTGCCATAAAGGGACGGGTTATTTTTGGCTGGTAAAGCGTTTGACCTGCCAAAATAAACCTGTCCTTTTTGGTCGGTTGCCGTTTGGGGGCCGATTGGCAACGCTCGCTGATTGTAGTCTTGACCTGCGCTAGAATAGTGGCATCTGAATGTCCGGGCGCATGGAGGCGTGCGCCCGTATGCTGAGGAGGACTTTATGGCAACTGTTGCCGCACCTATCGATGCTACGTCGACTGCCGCTTGGAAGGCGCTCGAGGCTCATCAGGAGAAGCTCGAGGCTGAAGGTATCGACCTCAAGGCCTGGTTCGCCGCTGATGCCGAGCGCGTGAACAAGCTGAGCTTTGACGCCGGTGACCTGCACTTCGATCTGTCCAAGAACCTGGTGACTGATGAGACCGTCAAGCTGCTGTGCGATCTTGCCCGCGAGGTGAAGCTCGAGGAGCGCCGCGACGCCATGTTCTCCGGCGAGCACATCAACACCACCGAGGACCGTGCCGTCCTGCACACCGCGCTGCGCCGTCCGGCAAGCGATAAGGGCCAGCTCATCGTCGACGGCCAGGATGTCGTCGCCGACGTGCACGAGGTCCTCGATCGCATGTATGCCTTCGCCGAGCGCGTGCGCTCCGGTGAGTGGAAGGGCGTTACCGGCAAGAAGATCGAACACCTGGTGTCTATCGGCATCGGCGGCTCCGATCTGGGCCCGGTCATGGCTTACGAGGCCCTGCGTCCCTATGCCGACGCCGGTATCGACTGCCGCTATATCTCCAACATCGACCCCAACGACCAGGCCGAGAAGCTCAAGGGCCTCGATCCCGAGACCACGCTCGTGATCATCGTCTCCAAGACCTTCACCACGCTCGAGACCCTCACCAACGCCCGCGAGGTCAAGACCTGGATGCTCGAGCAGCTCAAGGCTCAGGGCGCCATCGACGGCTCCGATGAGCAGAACGCCGAGGCCGTGGCAAAGCACTTCGTCGCCGTTTCCACCGCACTCGAGAAGGTCGAGGCCTTCGGTATCGACCCGGCCAACGCCTTCG
>CAJMPE010000124.1 GCA_905215275.1 uncultured bacterium
TAGCTGTGAGTGAAATACATGTTGGCGCCCTCGGCAAAACCGGCAAGCAACGAATCGGCCGCACCGACGGGCGTCATGTGCACCTGGTCCCAACCCACGTGCGGCACCTTCAGGCGGCTCGACTCCAGGCGCGTGCACGAGCCGCGCATGATGCCCAGGCCATCGACCCAGGGGCCGCCAGCCTGCTCAGAGGCATCGTCGTCCGCGTCCGCACCCTCGTCCACAGGCACGCCCTCGTCGCCGCGCTCAAAAAACAGCTGAAGGCCCAGGCAGATACCGAGCAGCGGAGTTCCAGCGGCAACGGCGTCGAGCACCGCGTCCGCCTCGCCGCTCTCGCGCATAAAGGCAATCGCGTCGTAGAACGCACCCACGCCTGGGATGACCAGGCCGTCGGCGTTACGGATCTGCTCCGGGTCGTCCGACGTGCAGGCGACGGCACCGGCGCGCGCAAGCCCGCGCACAACGCTCGACAAGTTGCCCTTGTGGTAGTCGACCACCACGATCTTCGGTTCGCCCACGCGACCCCTCCCTTATCTCATCGTCCAAAACCACCACAAAGGGGACAGGCACCTTCGTGGTGGTTTTTGCCTTTGTGGCGGTTACAGCGAACCCTTGGTGCTGGGGATGCCTTGCACGCGGGGATCGAGCTCACAGGCGTGACGCATCGTGCGGCCCACGGCCTTAAAGGCCGCCTCGATAATGTGATGCGAGTTGCCGCCCGCCAGCTCGCGCACGTGCAGCGTGAGTTTGGCATCGCGTGCGAAGGCATAGAAGAACTCAACGGCCAGCTCGGTATCGAAGCCGCCCACGCGCTCGGTCGGCACGGGCAGATCGCAATAGGCCTGCCCGCGGCCCGAGATATCCACGGCGGCCATCACGAGCGTCTCGTCCATGGCGATCGCCGCGTCGGCAAAGCGCGTAATACCCGCCTTGTCGCCCAGCGCTTGGCAAAACGCCTCGCCCAGCACGATGCCCGTGTCCTCGACGGTGTGGTGCGCGTCGACTTCCACGTCGCCCACCGCGCGCACCGTCAAATCAAACAAACCATGGCGGCCAAAAGCGTTGAGCATGTGGTCGAAAAACGGCACGCCGGTCGAGATATCGCACGTACCGGTTCCATCCAGGTCGAGCTTGACGACAATATCGGTCTCCCCCGTCTTACGGGTTACCTCGGCATAACGGCCCATCTACATCTCCTCCTTCACCAGCGCGGCAAACGCCGCCAGCACCTCATCGTTTTCCTGCGGGGTACCCACGGTAATGCGTAGGCAATCCGCGAGCCCCGGCGCATAGCTAAAGTCGCGCACCAAAATCGAATACTCATCGCGCAGACGCTCGCGCACGCGCGTGGCGTGCGGCGTGCGCACGAGCACAAAGTTTGCTGCGCTCGGCCATGTCTCCACGGGCATGACCTCGGCAGCCATCACGCGCAGGGCGCACAGCTCGCGCTCGCGCTCGGATGCGACCTGCGCCACCACGGGCGCGTACGCATCGCGGGCACGCACGCAGGCAAGCGCGGCGGCCTGGCTCAGCACGTTGACCGAATAGATCTGGCGAATCGCCGCGAACACCTCGATGACCTCGGGCGCCGCGATCACGTAGCCCAGGCGCGTGCCAGCGGCGCCAAACGCCTTGGACAGCGTATGCAAAATCACCAGGTTGGGATGCTCGGCGATAAGTCCCTGCGCCGTGGTGGCCGCGCCAAACGAATCGTCGGCAAACTCAACGTAAGCCTCGTCGACCATGACCATGCCGGGGCAGGCATTGCACAGGGCCGCGACAAAGTCGAGCGGTGCCACGTCACCCGTGGGATTGTTGGGCGAGGTCACGATTGCCAGGTTGCACTCGGGCGCGGCCGCGAGCACAGCAGCTTGGTCGAGCTCAAAGGTCGCCGGATCGCGCCACACGTCGCGCACCTCGGTCTGGCACAGAGATGCAAAGAAGGCATACTCGCTAAAACACGGCGGGCAGTTGAGCAGGGTCCGCCCCGCGCCGCCAAACGCCAGCAGATAGTTATAGAGCAACTCGTCGCCGCCGTTGCCCACGCAGATGTTCTCGCGCGTCACGCCATGCCAGGCAGCAAGCTCGTCGCGCAGATCGTTGGACATGGGATCGGGGTAGCGGTTGAGCGGTGTGGCAGCCAGAGCCGCATCGATTGCCTCGCGCACGCCGGCCGGCACGGGATAGGTGTTCTCGTTGGCCGAAAGGTTGATGCGCGTGGGCGTAAAGTTGGGATCGTAGGGCTCAATGCCGGCCAGGTAAGGCTGGACAAGCTCCTTCATACGGGACGTCAGCTCGGCCATATTAGGCCTCCTCGACGACCGCGCCAGCGGCACCGCCCGCCGCCGCCAGGTCCACACCCTCGGCAACCGTCGCCACGGCGTCGCCCGGCCAGGCAACCTTGGTCAGGTCGGCCGCAGCCAGCGACGCGGCGTTCACGGCATCCTCGCCCCGCTCCAACACGCGGCGGCGCAGTGCGGCAGAAAGCGCGTGCGCCCACAGGCCCTCGGCCTCGGCCAGGCGCTGCGTAGCGGGAGCGTCGGAGAGCAGGCCCTCGGGCGTATAGCAAATGACACTCGAGCGCTTAACAAACTCTTCGACCGAAAGCGGGTTGGAGAACATGGCCGTGCCGCCGGTCGGCAGCGTGTGATTGGGGCCGGCAACATAATCGCCGAGCGGCTCGGAGCTCCAAGCGCCCACAAAGATGGCACCGGCGTTGCGGATACCGCCAAGCAGGCCCATCGCATCCTTGCAGTGCAGCTCCAGGTGCTCGGGCGCCACGGTGTTCACCGCCTCGACGGCAGCGGCCATGTCGGCGGCGACCACGATGGTGCCCTCGTTATCGAGCGAGGCACGCGTGATCTCGGCACGCGGGGACTGCGCTACCAGAATGTCGATACCCGCCTCGACCTCGCGCGCAAACTGCTCGTCGCAGGTCACCAGATAGCAGGCTGCCAGCGGATCGTGCTCGGCCTGGGCCATCAGGTCGGCCGCGACCACCATAGGCTTGGCCGTGGCATCGGCCAGCACACAGACCTCGGAGGGACCGGCAACCATGTCGATACCCACGTCACCCGAGACAATCTGCTTGGCCGCGGCAACAAAGGCGTTGCCCGGACCGGTGATTTTGTCGACGCGCGGAATGGTCTCGGTACCGTACGCCAGCGCGGCCACGGCCTGAGCGCCGCCCACCATATAGATCTCGTCCACGCCGCCGAGCTTTGCCGCGGCGAGCGTATAGGGGCTAATCAGGCCGTCCTTTTGCGGCGGCGTCACCATGACCACGCGCTTAACGCCGGCAACCTTGGCGGGAATGGCGTTCATGAGCACGGTGGAAGGATACTGCGCGCGGCCGCCCGGCACGTAGATGCCGGCCGCAGCAAGCGGGGTCACCTTAACGCCGAGCATCGTGCCGTCCGGGCGCGTGGTAAACCAGCTCTGCTCGACCTCACGCTGGTGGAACTCGCGAATCTGGCGTGCGGCCTTCTCGAGCGCGGCAACAAAGGCAGGATCAAGGCCTTCGAGCGCAGCATCGATCTGCTCCTGCGGTAGGCGAAAACTCTGCAGCTCGACACCGTCAAAACGCTGGCAGTAATCGCGCACCGCGGCATCGCCGTTGGCGCGCACGTTGGCCACGATATCGCGGGCGGCGTCGACGATGTTTTGCGGCAGCACGCCCTTGCGGTTGAGCTGGTTGGTAACGAGGCGCTCACCGGGAGCAAGCTTGATGGTCTTCATTTCGGTATCCCCTATCGGTCGAGGTTGCGTTTGAAAAACGAGAGGCCGGGCGGCGGCGCCAATCGGCCCGCAGCCCGGACGTTGGGACGCCCGTACGTGCTCGCGCTATTGTGCCGAGCCCGCGACGGGCTCAAAATGCTTGTCCTTAACAGCAGCTGCCAAGCGATCGGCCAAGTTGCGTACGCGCGGATCCAGGCGTGCGGCACCTGGGTTGACGAAGAAGCGGGCCGTGCAGTCCATGATGCGGCCGGTGATGACCAGGTCGTTGTCGCGCAGGGTGGCGCCCGTGGCGGTAATGTCCACGATGCGGTCGGTCATGCCGACAATGGGGCCCAGCTCAATATTGCCGTGCAGCGAAACGATGTCGGCATTCACGCCGCGCTCGGCATACCAGGCGCTCGCGATGCGCGGGTATTTGGTGGCCACGCGAAGCGACCCGCGACGGGCATAGTTGCGCTCGGCCTGACCGGCGCGCCACGCGGGCTCCGCCTCGATAAAGGTGCACAGGCCATAGCCCAGGTCGACCAGCTGCAGCAAGTTGAGGTCTGCCTCGATAAGCGAGTCCCAGCCGCAGATGCCGCAATCGGCACCGCCACAGCCTACAAAAGCGGGCGCGTCGCTGGGGCGCACGATGACAAACTCGATATCTCCGACCGTGCCCTCGCCGGCACGCGTGTCGCGACCGCGCACGATCAGATGACGACCGGGGTCGCGCAGCTCGGAGACGTCTAAGCCTGCTGCCTCGAGCACGTCGAGGGTGTCGGCCTTAAGCGAGCCCTTGGGCACGGCGATGCGCAGCGGGCCCGCGGCGCCACGGCCCACGGCGTGATCGCCGTCGGAAGCGGCGTCCTCGGCCGAGGTGCGCGCTGCCTCCAGACGCTCGAGCGAAAAGGCGAAGCCCGCCGCCGGCACCTCGATGCCGTCGCCGAACGCGCCGGTAAAGATGGAGTCGTAGCGACCGCCCGAGCCCACCGGATCGGGCAGGCCACCGGCATAGGCCTTAAAGACCAGGCCCGTGTAGTAATCGAAAGAGTTCATGATGGAGAAGTCGAACGACAGCACCTGGGCGTCCTCGGGAGCCAGACCCTCGACCAGGACACGCAGCTCGCGCGTCAGCGGCGCGGCGATACCGGCGGCAGCCAGCAACGCGTCAACGCGGTCGAGCACTTCGGGGCCACCGTGCAGGCGCGGCAGCTCGCTAATGGCGGCCTTGACGGCATCGGACTCGGCGCTTGCAGCCACGCGGGCATCGAGGCCCACAAAGTCGTTGGCGTGCACGCAGCGCAGCGCCTCGGCAGCCAGCTCACGATCCTCGCATACCGCAAGCAGCTCCTTAAACGGACGCACGCTACCTGCGATAATGCGCGCATCGGGCAGCGCCAGCTTGCGCACGGCCTCGGCCACGAGCGAGACGATCTCGACATCGCCCGCGGTATCGCCCGCACCGATAAGCTCAAAGCCCAGCTGTGTAAACTGACGCGAGCCACCGGCATTGCGCTGGCACTCACGAACCACCGGCGCCTCGTAGCGAAGGCGCAGCGGCAGATCGGCCGCGCGCATGCGGGTCGAAACCAGGCGCACGATCGGCAACGTATTGTCGGGACGGACCACCAGCAGGCGACCGTCGTCATCAAAGAGCTTAAACGGCGTGTCCGCAATGCGGCCGCCTTCCTCGAGTGAGCCCTTGTCCTCAAGCAGCGGCGTCTCGACCGGAAGGTAATGATGCTCCCTGAAGCAGCCCTTCACCGTACATGCGATCTCCTCGCGCGCCTGAGCCTCCTCGGGCAATATGTCCCGGAATCCCCACGGTGTGGCCGTCATCTGGTGAGCCTCCTCATGCTGTGTTTCATATAGAGCAGAAGACCGTCATAGCTCCGCCGGTCTTCTGGGTACTTTAGCATACTAGAGTGTTTGCGGGGAGAATCGTCCTCCTCGGCTCACAGCGTATTCATTTGGAAACATAGAAGCGGATTGCCCGCGGCCCCGCTCGCCCAGCGGAAAAGTTCACGGACGAGGGCCGGGGAGGCATGCTTTGTTTTGAGAAGTGGGCTCCGCGAACTTCTCAAAACAAAGC
>CAJMPE010000125.1 GCA_905215275.1 uncultured bacterium
CATCAGGTCGGAAAGCTCGTCGATGATGATGACCAGGTAGGGCATCTTTTGCGGCGGGTTATCGTAATGCTCAAACTCGCCGGCGGCCTGCTTTTCGTTATAGGTCGAGATCTTGCGCACGTTCAGGCGCTCGAAGACCTTCAGGCGGCGCTCCATTTCGGATACCGCCCACTGCAAGGCGCTCGCGGCCTGCTTGGGCTCGGTCACCACGGGCACGTAAAGATGCGGCAGGCCGTTATAGCCTGCGAGCTCGACGCGCTTGGGGTCGACCATGATCAAGCGAACGTCCTCGGGGAGCGCGCGCATGAGCAGGGTCGTGATGATGGAGTTGATCATGACCGACTTACCGGAACCCGTGGTACCGGCGATCAGCAGGTGGGGCATCTTGGCAAGGTCAGCGACGACCGGCGTGCCCTCTGCATCGCGGCCGATGGCAAGCTCGAGCGGACCGCCTTTAACATAAGGCAGCACGTCGCCCAAGTTGACGTTCTGACGCTTTCGATTGGGGATCTCGATACCCACGAGCGAGGTGCCGGGAATCGGCGCAAAGATACGCACGGACTGAGCAGCAAGCGAAAGCGCGATGTCGTCCTCAAGGCTCGAAATCTTGCTCACGCGCTCGCCCTCGCCGGGCTGCAGCTTAAAAGTCGTCACCGTGGGGCCGGCAATCCAGCCGACAACGCGAGCGCTACGGCCAAACTCAAGCAGCGTGGACTGCAGCGACTCGGCGGTCTGTTCCAGCTCCTTGTCCGAAGACGCGGCAGAAGCGGACTGAGGGTTTGCATGCAGGATTTCGAGCGGCGGAAGCTTAAGGCCGTCCTCTTCTTCGCCCTCGTTATCCGCGGGGGCATTGTCCGCTCCCCCATCGCTCGAAGTAGACGCCTCGACAGCGCCCGCGACAGCCGTATCGGCAACCTTGGGATGCTTGAGGAAATCAGGAATTTGAGGGGCGGCCGAGACGGGATTCACGGCGAACGGCGGCTCGGACTCGTCGACCTTGTCCGGATCGTCCTCCATCGAAAGCTGACCGGTCACTTGGCCGCGCTTGGCATGGCGGCGCGGCAGCAAGGTGGTTTTAGCAGTCTCGAGCGGGGACTCGTCATCATCGTCATCATCGTCATCACCCTCGGTAAGCTCAATCTCGCTCTCGGACCAAGACGGGTCGGGCTCACTCGTATTGAGCTTGGGAGCCGTCTTACCTTTCTTAGCGTGACGGCGCGGGAGCAGCGTGGTCTTAGCGCGCTCGGCCTCCACGGCATCGGACACGTCGACAAACGGATCCTCGTCTTCGTCGTCATCGTCCAGAACCTGGTCCGCATCGTTGCCCATGACCGTGGTCACGGCAGCATCGGAGGCCTTTTGACGAAGAATGCTCAGGTGCGGACGGGCAACGCCGGGCACCGACAGGGCTTCGTCGTCACCCCACGGACTCGCGTTGACGTCGGCACGACGGCGTTCGGCAAAATCGGCCGCACGGTCGCGGGCAGAGCGCAAAACACCGCCCACCGAAAAGCCGATGATGACAAAGCCAACAACGGCCAGACCCAACAGGACCACCATCGCGATAGGCTTACCCAGGGCATTCTGCAGCGCACTCGCAATAAACGCACCGATGTAACCACCCGAGGCGGACAGGTTATGCGGCGTGAACATAAGGTCGCACGAGTCGCTCGTCCCCGGTACCATCAGCGAAAGAATGGAGACGACGGCGATAAAGACCACGGCGCCGCCCGCAACAGAGCGCACGTTGAGCGGCGAGTCCTCGCCTAAAAAGAGCGTGGCGGCAAAGAGCAAAATGACGATCGGCAGCACGTAGGCGCCCAGGCCAAAGCCCAGGTGGTAGAAACCGGCAACCGCAGCCGTAACGGGTGCGGTCGCCGGCGAAATCACGGCAATGAAGGACGCAATCGCCAAAACGGCAATGACCACGCCGGCGATATCGCGGTTGGCCGAAGGCTCGACCAGGGGCTCAAAATCGTCAAAGTTCGCCTCGTGGCCCTTATTGGCACGAAGATGGGAACCGGCACCCTTAGCAGATGCCGGTTGGTTGTTGGCTTTATTGCCTTTGGCGTTTTGTGCAGATCCGCGCGCCAAACTAAACCTCCATGACGACCGGGATGATCATCGGACGAGTGCGGGTACGGCTCCAGATAAAGTTAGAGAGCGAGTCGCGCACGGCCTTGCGAATAGCATCGGAACCGCTGCTCGTAAAGCTGAACTTGCCCTTCTCGATCGTCTTCATGATGGACGCCGAGGCGTCATCGGAGAACTGGTCGTCGATGGCAAAGGAGACGCCGCGGCCCGAGAACTCGATGGCCTCGATCTTCTTGTGCTTGAGCGAAACGATAGCGACGGCCGTGACCATACCGTCGTTGGCAAGCTTCTGACGATCGCGCAGAACGATGGGGTCGGTATCGCCGATACGCAGACCGTCGACGTAGACGACGCCGGACTCGACGGGCGTACCGCGCTTGACGATACCGCCACGCATCTCGAGCGTATCTCCGTTGTCGAGGATAAAGATATGATCATCCTTGATGCCCATCTTACGGGCAAGCTGGGCATGGGCGCGCAGATGCACGGCCTCGCCGTGGACCGGCATAAAGTATGTAGGCTTGGCCATGGCCATCAGGAGCTTGAGCTCCTCCTGGCTACCGTGACCCGAGACGTGAACGAGGGCGCGGTTCTTATCCCACACGTCGCAGCCAAGCTTGGCGAGGCTGTTGACGACCTGCTGAACGGCTTTCTCGTTACCGGGGACCGGCGTTGCCGAGAGGATGACGGTATCGCCCTCGTGGATGGAGAGCGTCTTGTGTTCGCCGTTGGCCATGCGCGAAAGGGCCGACAGAGGCTCGCCCTGCGAGCCGGTGCACATGACGACGATCTTGTCGTCAGGCAGGTTGTCAATATCGAAGGCATCGATGATATCGGCATCATCGATGTTGAGATAACCGAGCTCGCGCGCCACGCGGGTGTTGGTGAGCATGGAACGACCGGTCACGACGACCTTGCGGCCGCACTTGCGGGCGGCGTCGCAGATCTGCTGCAGTCGATGGATGTGGCTCGAGAACGACGCGACGAACACGCGGCCCGGAGCATTCTTGATGGCATGCAGCAGATTGGGGCCAACCTCGGCCTCGGACTTGGTAAAGCCCGGAACCGTGGCGTTGGTGGAGTCGGACAGCAACAGGTCGATGCCCTGCTTGGCAAAGCGGCTGATAGCGGCATAGTCGGGCGTAACGCCGTCGATGGGCGTCTGGTCGAGCTTAAAGTCGCCGGTGTGCATAACGGTGCCCTGGTTGGTGCGGATAAACACGCCCAGAGCGCCCGGGATGGAGTGCGTCATCGAGAAGAAGTCGAGCGAGATGCCACCCAAATTGACGTGGCTGCCGCCCTTGACCTCACGGAACTTGGGTGCACGAATGCGGAACTCGGAGAGCTTGCCCTCGATAAAGCCGAGCGTCAGCTTGCTCGAGAAGATGGGCACCTTGTTGTTGAGGTCCTGCAGCAGATACGGAAGCGAACCGGTGTGGTCCTCGTGGCCGTGAGTGACGATGATGCCGCGGAGCTTCTCCTCGTTCTCCAGAACGTAGGTGTAATCCGGGAGCACCAGATCGATACCGGGCTGCGAGTCGTCGGGGAACATGAGGCCAGCGTCGACGAGCACCATGTCGTCGCCGCACTCGAAGACCGTCATGTTCTTGCCGATGCCATCAAGGCCGCCGAGCGGGATGATCTTCAAGGGAGATGATTTTTTAGCTGCCATAGGTGAGTGTTGTTTCCTTTCTTCGAAACGGGTCTGAAACAACCGGCGGGGCGCTTCTGGCAAACCGACCGACGGGAACGTACAACAATGCATCGCAGAGTCGATGCAGTAACCACAGTATGATACCCATTTGCACAACAACAGACCACCCATGCATCAAAGCCCCATCTGAACCGGTCTATCCCGCCGGGAATAGCAAAAGGGCGACCCCCGTCCGGAGTCGCCCTTGTTGAGCTGATTATATGCGGCTGTTACTCGGCGTCGTGGTGACGGCGGGGCTTGCGGCCTCCGTTGTCGCCGGGACGGCGCGGACGGTCGTTGCGCTCGGAGCGCTCGCGACGCGGACGCTCACGACGCTGGAAGTGCTCGCCGTCGCCCTCGGAGGCACCCTCGGCGCGAGCCGGGGCCTCGGGCTTGTCGAGACGATCGAGCGAGATCTTGCCGCGATCGTCGACCTCGATGACGACGACCTTGACCTCGTCGCCCACGTTGAGGACGTCCTCGACCTTCTCCACGCGGCCCTTGGCGACGCGGGAGATGTGCAGCAGGCCGTCCTTACCGGGCAGCAGGTTCACGAAGGCACCGAACGGTTGGATGGAGACCACGCGACCGGTGTACTCCTCGCCCGGCTCGGGAACCTTGATGATGAGCTTGATGCGCTCGACGGCCTGGTCGACGGACTCGCCGGTGCCGCCGACAAAGACGGTGCCGTCCTCCTGGATGTCGACCGAAGCGCCGGTCTCGTCCTGGATGCCACGGATGACCTTGCCGCCGGAACCGATGACGTCGCGGATCTTATCGGTCGGAACCTGGATGGAGACGATACGCGGAGCGGTGCTGCGCGTGGTATGACGCGGCTCGGGGATCACATCGAGCATCTTCTGCAGAATGAAAGCGCGACCCTCCTTGGCCTGCTGCAGGGCGCGGGCCAAAATGTCGAAGGTGAGGCCGGTGGCCTTATTGTCCATCTGCAGGGCGGTGATGCCCTCGGTGGTGCCAGTGACCTTAAAGTCCATGTCGCCCAGGAAGTCCTCGAGACCCTGGATGTCGGACAGGACCACGGTCTTGCCTTCCTCCTGGATCAGGCCCATGGCGATACCGGAGACCGGGCGCTTAATGGGAACGCCGCCGTCCATAAGGGCGAGCGTGGAGCCGCAGGTCGAAGCCATCGAAGAGGAGCCGTTGGACTCCATGACCTCGGAGACCACACGGATGGCGTAGGGGAACTCGTTCTCGTCGGGAAGCACCGGGAGCAGAGCGCGCTCGGCCAGGTTGCCGTGACCGATCTCGCGGCGCTTGGGGCTGCCCATGCGGCCGGCCTCGCCGGTGCAGAACGGCGGGAAGTTGTAGTGGTGCATATAGCGCTTGCCCTCGGTGGGCTCGATGGTATCCAGACGCTGGCCCTCGTTGAGCATACCGAGCGACAGGACGGAGAGCACCTGGGTCTGACCACGCTGGAACAGGCCGGAGCCGTGAACGAGCGGCAGATAGTTGTCCTTCACCATAATGGGACGAATCTCGTCGGCGGCACGACCGTCGACGCGCTCGCCGGTCTCGACGACCATGGTGCGCATGGCCTTCTTCTCGAGCTTCTTGAGCGCCACGGGGATCTCGCGCTCCCAGGCGGCCTGCTCCTCGTCGGTAAACTCGGCGCGGATGGACTCCTTCAGAGCCTCGACCTTACCGATGCGGGAAAGCTTGTCGGCGTCGCGCAGGGCAGCGGCCATCTCGTCGTAGTGGGCGAAAATGCGGTCCTGGACCTCCTCGACGGGCTGGTCGAGCGGGTACTCCTTCTTGACGATGGCGCCGTTGACCTGCTCCCACTCGGCGACGAACTCGTCTTGGGCCTGGCAGAAGGCAGCGAGGGCCTCCTGGCCAAACTTCATAGCGGCGAGCATGTCGTCCTCGGTGACCTCCTCGGCGCCGGCCTCCGCCATGGAGATGAAATCGCG
>CAJMPE010000126.1 GCA_905215275.1 uncultured bacterium
TCGAGAAGATCCGCGCGTTCCAGCGCGAGGGTCACCTGGTCGCCATGACCGGCGATGGCACCAACGATGCGCCGGCGCTCGCCCAGGCGGACGTCGCCGTGGCCATGAACACCGGCACTCAGGCCGCCAAGGAGGCTGGCAACATGGTCGACCTCGACTCCAGCCCCACCAAGCTCATCGAGGTCGTGCGTATCGGCAAGCAACTGCTCATGACCCGCGGCTCGCTCACGACCTTCTCGGTCGCCAACGACGTCGCCAAGTATTTCGCCATCATCCCGGCGCTATTCTCGCCGATCTACCCCGGGTTGGACGCTCTCAACATCTTGGGGCTCACCAGCCCGTTGTCTGCCGTGCTGTCCGCCATTATCTACAACGCGCTGGTCATCGTCGCGCTGATTCCTGCCGCCCTGAAAGGCGTGAAGTACCGCGAGCTTTCGTCCGGCCAGCTGCTGACCCACAACCTGCTGGTGTGGGGTCTGGGCGGTATCGTGGCGCCGTTCGTATTCATCAAGATTATCGACATGCTGCTGGCCTTGTTCGGCATTGGCATGATGTAGACGGAGGTTTGTATGTTCAAAGGTATCGCATCGCGCGCACTTGGCGTGTTCGCGCTGTTTACCATCGTCTGCGGCCTGGGATACACGCTCGTGGTGACCGGCGTCGCGCAGCTTGCGTTTCCGTACCAGGCGAACGGATCGCTCATTACGGTCGACGGCAAGGTTATGGGTTCCGAGCTCATCGGCCAGAACTTCGATGACGAAGCCCGCATGTGGGGTCGTATCCAGAACGTATCAATTGTCGAAGGCGAAGACGGCGAGCTCATGGCGTATGGTGCCCCGTCCAACCTGTCCCCGGCGAGTGAGGAGTATCGGCGGCTGATAGATGCGCGCGTGAAGAAGATCCGCGCCGCCAATCCCGATGCCGATATGGACGCCGTGCCCGTCGACCTGGTGACGTGTTCGGGGTCTGGCCTCGACCCGGAGATCTCTCCGGATGCCGCCGAGTACCAGGTTCCGCGCCTTGCCAAGGCCACGGGCAAGAGCGAAGGCGAGGTGCGCGAGATCATCGCCCAGTGCACCAAGGGTCGATTCCTGGGCGTCTTCGGCGAGCCCACGGTCAACGTGCTCAAGGTGAACCTTATGCTGGACGGCGCGCTGTAGGTGAGGGAGTGGCGGATGAGGGCATGACTGACTATCTGAGCCCTCAATTCCACCCTGCCCATCAGTTGCGGTGAAATACGGACTGTTTTGGCTGTCAGAAGCCTCATCTACTCCGTATTCCACCGCAACTTTTTTTGAGGGTCGGAATTGAAGATGAGGAGTGCGAGCGAGTGCGGATACGGCAGTTGCTGATACGATAAGTACGTTAGCAACTGCCGCCGAGCGGCTCAAACGAAAGGAACCCTGTATGGAGTCCTCCGCCTATCCGATGCTCTTTAGCCCGATCAAGGTCGGTACGACCGAGGTCAAGAACCGCGTCTTTATGCCGCCGGTGTCCACCAACCTGGCCGACCATGGCTATGTGACCGACGACTTGGTCGATCATTACCGTGCCCGCGCCAAGGGCGGCGTGGGCCTCATCATTACCGAGGTCGTGACGGTCGAGCCCACCTATACCTATCTGCCGGGTGACATGTGCTGCTATGACGACACGTTTATCCCCGGCTGGGAAAAGCTCGCCGCCGCCGTCCACGAGTACGGCTGCAAGATCATGCCGCAGCTCTTCCACCCCGCCTACATGGCCTTTAACATTCCGGGCACCCCGCGCCTGATCGCTCCGTCCTTTGTGGGCCCGTCCTATGCCCGTGAGGCGCCGCGCCCCATCACGGTTGACGAGATCCACGAGCTCACGCATCAGTTTGGTGACGCTGCTGTGCGCATGCAGAAGGCCGGTGTCGACGGCGTCGAGGTCCATGCGGCACACGCCCACGGCATGCTCGGCGGCTTTTTGACCCCGCTCTATAACAAGCGCACCGACGAGTACGGCGGCTCGCTCGACGCCCGCATGCGCTTCCTGCTCGAGGTCATCGCCGAGATTCGCGAGCGCTGCGGCAAGGACTTTATCATCGACGTCCGTATCTCGGGCGACGAGTACACCGATGGCGGCCTGACCCTCAACGATATGATCTATGTCTCGCGTCGCTTGGAGAAGGCCGGCGTCGACATGATCCACGTGTCGGGCGGCACTACCATCAAGCGCGGCTCCGCCATTCCCGCCGCCGGTACGCAGCAGGCCTCGCACGCCGCCTGCTCGCGCGAGATCAAGAAGCATGTGAATATTCCCGTTGCCACGGTCGGCCGCATCAACGAGGCATGGATTGCCGAGGAACTGATCGAGGACGGCGCCGCCGACATCTGCATGATGGGCCGTGCCAATCTGTGCGATGCCGAGTTCTGCAACAAGGCGGCTGCCGGCAACGCCGACGAGATCCGTCCCTGCATCGGCTGCCTGCGCTGCCTGAACGGCATCATGTTTGGCAAGCGCATCTCCTGCACCGTCAACCCGGACGTGGAGCGCGACGAGGCCGGCTACGAACCTGCCGCCGAGGCCAAGAACGTGCTCGTTGTGGGCGCTGGTCCTGCGGGCATGGAGGCAGCCTATATTGCCGCCAAGCGCGGTCATAACGTGGTGCTCGTGGATAAGCAGGATGAACCGGGCGGCGAGATGCGCATCGCGGCCGTTCCGCCGGCAAAGCAGGAACTCACCCGCGTGATCAAGTATCAGTACCGTCGCTTGGCCGAGGCAGGCGTCACGTGCGTCTTTGGTACCGAGCTCACGGCCGAGGACATTCAGCGCGACTACGCGGGCTACGAGGTCGTCTTGGCTTATGGCGCCGAGCCCATCGCTCCGGCCTTTATGCAGGGCTTTAAGCAGGTTATGACGGCTGACGACCTGCTGGGTGGCAAGGCTTTCCCGGGTAAGAAGATCGTCATTGTGGGCGGCGGCACCGTTGGCTGCGAGACGGCCGATTACCTGGCCCCGTTGGTCAACGACCTTTCGCCGGCCAATCGCGATGTCACCGTCATCGAGATGACCAAGACACTCGCCGCCAACGAGGGCGGTGCCGGTCGCGCGGTGCTCATCACGCGCATGCTCTCCAAGGGCGTTCACGTGCTGACCGAGGCCAAGGTGACCGAGATTACCGAGGACGCCATCAGTTACGAAAAGGACGGCGAAGTCCACACCATCGCCGACGCCGATACGCTGGTGCTTGCCATGGGCTACCGCCCCAACACCAAGCTGGCCGATGACCTTGCCGCTGCCGGCGTTGTCACCCACGTGCTGGGCGATGCCCAGAAGTGCGGCAACATCCGCGACGCCATCGGCGACGGCTACAAGGTTGCCTGCGAACTCTAGTCAGCCCCTTGGTGCATGAGGAGGGGCATCTCTGCGCCATCCGATAGCAAAATAGCGGTGGTGTCCCGGGTTTCGGGATGCCACCGCTTGCTCTTGCGGTGCTGGCGACGTGAGCACCCCCTCTTTCACCGCAATTGAGGGGATGGGGGATGCGATAGTATTACGTGATGAAATTCGACAAACCGTGGGCTTCATCCGAGGGCTTTATGGAACAACACCAGCATTATCAGAGCCTGCAAGATCAGGCATACAACGCACTGCGCTCCAAGATTATCTATGCCGAGCTCAAGCCCGGCACGCGCCTTTCGGCGATTGGTCTGGAAAAGGAGACGGGGATCGGGCGCACGCCAATTCGCGAGTCCTTTGTGCGCTTGCGCGAGCAAGAGCTGGTGGAAACGCGTCCCAAGAGTGGTACCTACGTCTCTAAGATCAGCATGGAACACGCCGAGAATGCCTGTTTCTTGCGCGAGAAACTCGAAAGAAGCGTACTCATTAAATGTTGTTCGGCTGCCACGTCCGAGCAAAAGCATCGGCTCGAGCAGATTCTTGCCGAGTCCGAGTCGCTCGACCATAGCGAGACGCGTCGCTTTTTCGACTTGGATAACCTGTTTCATGAGACGTGTTTTGAGATTGCCGGTCGTCACATGCTGTGGGATTGGATGAAGAGCGTCAACACGCATTTTGAGCGATACAACTGGTTGCGTATGGTGTCGCAGGATCTGGATTGGGAGCCGATTCGTCGGCAGCATCGCCGGATTCTCGAGGCCATTAAGAGGGGCGATACCGACACGGCGAGCTATCTGGCCGAGACGCACTTGCACCTGATGCCCGAGGAGCAGGGCCCGGTTATCGCCTTGCATCCCGACTATTTCGAGCTGTCCAAAGACTCGTCTATCTAGCCCATCACCGCATCTGCTCGAGACGCAAAAACGATGCTGCTCACCTACAGCGTTTTGCAAGCGAGATTTTTAAAAAAATGCCTAAAATGGCTCAGACTGCCGACAATGGGGAAACGGGGTGCGCTATGGCGCAGATGAGGATTAAGGACATTGCCGCCGAGGCGGGCGTGAGCCCGGCCACGGTCTCGCGCTATCTCAACAACCGCCCCGGGCAGATGACCGAGGAAACCCGTGCTCGCATCGCGGCGGTTATCGAGCGCACTGGCTATCGCCCACGTGCCGCCGCACGCAATCTACGCAGCTCACGCACCAACCTCATCGGCGTGATTCTGGCCGACATTGCTAACCCGTTCTCCAGCGCCATGCTCGAAGGGCTTTCCGCTAGCGCCGCCGCGCGCGGCTGCTCGCTCATGACGGCCATTAGCGGCAACGATCCCGCCAAGGAGGCCGAATCGCTCACCAGGCTTATCGATGCCGGCGTGGACGGCCTGGTCGTCAACACCTGCGGCGGCAACGACGAGGCAATCGTCGCGGCAGCGGGACGCCTGCCTGTTGTGCTGCTCGACCGCGATGTTGCCGCCGGCGGTGTCGATCTGGTGACCTCTAACAACCGCGAGCTGGTTGCCGGCCTGGTAGACGCCTTGGCCGCTGCTGGCAGCGAGCGCCTGTGCCTGCTCACCGAGGCAAGCGATGACAGCCCCGTGCGTCGCGAGCGCGCCGAGGGCTTTGCCGACGAGCTTTCGCGCCGCAGCCTGGCCGGCGAGGTCGTCACCTTGGCGGACGGTGGCGTCGAGGGTGTTAGTCGCCTGGACGAGACCATCCGCGGCTATGCGGGTAAAAAGCTCGGCCTCATTGCCGTCAACGGCCTGGTTTTCCTGCGCCTGACCGAGGCGCTAGCACAGCTGGGTCCCTCGCTGCCGGCAGGTCTCAAGATTGCGACGTTTGACGATTACCCCTGGAACCACGTGCTCTTTGGCGGTGTGACCACGGCAGCGCAGGACACCCTCGCCATTGCCGAGCGCGTAGTCGAGCGCCTGTCCGAGCGCATCGATGCCGCCACCACCACGGTGGGCGAGGCCGCAAGGCTGGCTCCCAAGCGCATCGAGATCCCCGGTCACATCGAACACCGCGCCTCGACCTCGCTCTAGCCTGTGTGATATTATATAGACAATGTCATACAGGAGGTGCCCATGGCTGCGTCTGTGCTGAGTGTGCGAGTGGACTCGTCAATTAAAGATTCATTTGCCGAGCTGTGCGAAGAACTTGGCATGACTTCGTCTGTTGCGGTCAATATGTTTATGAGACAGATGCTGCGCGAGCGCTCGCTGCCGTTTGTTCCTTCACTCGGTAAAAGCTCTGCGAGCGAAAGCGCTGCGGCGGGCATTTT
>CAJMPE010000127.1 GCA_905215275.1 uncultured bacterium
GAGCCTGCCGCGCGAGGTGTGGTCGAGCTCGCTACTGGCGGATGCCGACGCCGACCGCGTTCGCGACGTGCTCACGCAGATTCGCATTGGGCTTGAGCAGGGCTTTATCAACAACGGACACTCGGCGGCGCTCGGTCGCGCGATGAGTTACAGCTCACCTTCGGCCGTGGTGCGCGAGCAGCTTTCGGGCGTGGACTTCTACCTGTTCCTGCGCGATCTGCTCGAGCACTTTGACGAGCGACTGGACGACCTGCGCGCCAAGCTTGCCGCGCTGGCAGACCGCATCTTTGTGGCCGATGGCTGCATGGCGAGCTTTACCGGCAGCGACGAGGACTTCGACGCGTACTGGGCCGCCGCGGGCGACCTGGGACTGGGCGCGGGCGATGGTTCTGTTGCCGGCCGCGATGCGCTCGTGGTGCCGACGCCGTGCGACCGCCACGAGGCTTTTGTCATTCCCAGTGACATCTGCTTTGCGGCAAGCGCGTGCGACCCGCGTCGCCTGGGCATCGACGTGACGGGCGCCTGGGCGGTTGCCGCCAACGCGCTCTCCTACGACTATCTGTGGAACGAGATCCGCGTTAAGGGCGGCGCGTACGGCTGCGGATTCCGCGCGGCAGGCGAGCGTCAGGCGGCGTTCTACACCTACCGCGACCCCGCAATCGACCCCTCGATTGAGCGTGTGGCGCGCGCAGGCGAATGGCTCGGCAGCTTTGAGCCCGACGAGGCCGCCTTCGAGGGCTTTATCGTGAGCTGCGTGAGCGGCATGGACGCGCCCGTGAAGCCGTACGCGCTCACCAAGCGCCGCAATACGACCTACCTGGCCGGGCTCGATCCGCACGCACGCGAGGAGCGCCGCGCCCAGATGCTCGCCGCCACGCCCGGTGAGCTTCGCTCGCTCGGCGCCGACGTGACGCGCATCGCAGCCGCGTCGCCCACCTGCGTCTTTGGCGGCCGCGACGTCATCGCCAAGAGCAACGCCGGCTTTACCGTCATCGACCTGCTGGCCTAACGCACAGAAAAGGTAGATTTTTGGGACATGCCTAAAAATCTACCTTTTCTTTTTCCGCCGCTTGGGCGGGGCAGCTCAGCCCATCCCACCAGTTTTATCTCGATCTGTAACATCTAGACAGCGATATCGGCTCCAGATGTTACAGATCGAGACGTTTCCGAATGGCGCCGGCTCTTTGTCTCAATCTGTAACAGCTAGGCCCATTTTTGCCGAGTTACTGTTACAGATCGAGACAAACCGCCGCAGACACCCGCCCTTCAGCAAAAACCACCCAAAGGTGTCTGTCCCTTTGGGTAGTTTGCGAGTGGGCTGTTACTTGATGAACGGGTTCAGTCTGGCCGCCAGCGGATCGAGCTTGTACATCCTTGCAAAGCATTCGCGACCATAGTCGGAATCGTTGCTCCAGCTACCCTGGTCGACGTCGTACTCTGCATCCAGACGAATCCACTCCTCCGGCTTGTTCTTCTCGTGCTTGCTGCAGAAGTAGCGCTGGTACTCGACCTCGTGCTCAAACTCAAACTCGGCATCCGAACCGCGGCCGGCATACTCGTCGACCGACGTCAGGTTGCCGTGGTCGTCGTAGTAAAACTCCGCATAGCCGCCGCGCTCGGAATCGATCCTGTCGAGCTTTCCGTCGCTGTACGAATAATCCACCGCGGCATACGAGTTCAGCGAGCCGTAATCGTTGCCGTGCGAGTCATATGCCACAGGCGAGATACGCGAAATGTTGCCGTCCTTGTCATACTCGTAGCCCGCGGTAATCGTCCACGTAGTTCCCACCGTGTCGCCCTGGCAGTCCAGCGTAAAGGACGTCACGCGATCCTTGTCGTATCCGTACGAATACACGACCGTCCGAGGATTGGCCGGGCTGGTATCGGTGTTGGTCACCATGTTGCCGTTCTGATAAATATACGTGCTCGCGCTCTCGCCGTAACCCGCATGGGTCGTCTTGTTGATCAGGTTTCCGTCCGCGTCGTAGGTAAACGTCGTGGTGCTCGACGAATCGCTCATGTCGGCATCGCAGTCGATGCGCGTGACGTTGCCGTCGGCGTCGTACGTAAACGTGTTGATGTTCACATAGCCGCCCGCCAGATCTTCTTCAATCTCAGAGATACGATGCGTCTCGTCATGTTCAACGCTGTAGCTTACGCCGCCACCTTGCTTGACGGCAGACGTGAAGCCCGTGACATAACCGTTCTCGTCACGCTCGATCTCGTAGATATCGCCGTACTGGTCCGATTTATCGGTGCCTTCATAGGACACCGGCAGCCACAGCTCGTCGAGCTGCGTGTCCTTAATGCCGCTAACCTTCGTATCCTGCGGCAGTGCCAACGTGGCGAGCTTCTTTTTACCCGAAAGATCGACGCTTTTGAGCTCCCCGGCATTTGAAAGGTCGAGCTTCTCGATGTTGTCGCAACCGTCCAGGTTAACGACGGTGACGTTGCTCGCCGAGTTAAGCTCGACGGTTTTAAGGTCGCCGCAACCCGAGAGGTCCAGGTTGACGAGTTTGTCCCCACCGTATTCCACACTGGTAACGTTGGGGAACACCTTGCCCAGGCCCTGCGTCGACGCGACGCCGTCCAGCTCGACCGATGTCACCGCCTTGGCCTCGTCGTGTGAGATGCGGCCGTCACCGTTAGTGTCGTACTTGGTCGAGACAAGCGCACGCATGCCGCTGTCCGGGAAGGTTTTCTCGTCGATTGGGGTGGTCGCGACCTGGGTGAAATAGAACAGCGCGCCACCGCCGATGCCCGCCGCCACGACAAGTGCCGCGGCGAGAGCGATGAGGGGCTTCTTGGAACGCTTTCGCCGTACGGGCTGCTGCACGGGCACGTATTGCTGAGGAGCGGGCGCGGCAGGCTGGGGTTGCTGCGCGGCCGCGACCTGGTCGGGTGCTACGGGCGCACCGCAGACGGGGCAAAAGAGGGCGTCGTCGACAAGCGGCGTGCCACACGAGCGACAAAACATGGCGGGCTCCTTTCGGTTCATTCCTTCCACCATGAAGGTAAACCCAAAAATGCAGCCCTTGTTGCGCAACAAGGCCAAGCGGGAGCCAAACCACCACAAAGGGGACAGGCACCTTTGTGGTGGTTCGAACACTTGTTCTATACGTACACATGTTCTATAGTAAGGGTGCTTGCATCGGACTTAAATTGCAACTAGGATATAGTTGCAGAATGTGAGGCGGGGTGACGCGGACCGATAAACTCATCGCCCAACTACTTAGCTGCCCTTCGACGTATCGGTATACCGATTTTTTAAAAGTCATGGCTTCATATGGCTTTGAAATGGACAACAAAGGCAAGACATCCGGATTGCGCGTTCGCTTCTACAGGCCATCAGATGGCAGGATGTTCGTAATGCACGCGCCACATCCATCTGACGAATTGACAGCGGGGACCATTCGAAACATCGTTCGATTTCTGCAAGATGTCGGAGGTAGTCATGAGTAACGTTTTGGCATACAAGGGTTATTTCGCCCCAGTCGAGTTCGATGCCGAACAGCATGTGCTCACAGGTATGGTCACCGGCATTAGGGACGCAATCGTATTTGAAGGCTCCACGGTTGAAGAAGTGGAGCAATGCTTCCACGACGCCGTCGACGATTACCTTGAGTTTTGCGCCGAGAAGGGCAAGGAACCCGAGCGGGCTTTTAAGGGGTCGTTCAACGTAAGAACGGGCTCTGAGCTCCACAAGCAAGCAGCGCTGGCAGCGGCAAAGAAGGGTGAGTCACTCAATAAGTTTGTGACTGAAGCAATTGCTGCGGCGTTATAGCATTACCGCATAAGCCCAAACAACCACAAAGGGCGCAGTTCACAGGCATATTTGCGGTGGCTTTACTGCCCATATCGCGTTTGCCCAGATAAAACCTGCCAAAATAAACCTGTCCCTTTTTGGTAGGTTTGCTAGAGGAGGTTGGGATGGACAAGGCTGAGTTGAGGCAGGCGGTGATTGCCCAGCGCAATGCTCTTGATTTGGATGTGCGGGCAGCGAAGTCTGCCGTTATCTGCGCGCGGCTTGTTGAGCTGATGGAGTCCAGCGACACTGCGGGCCAACGCACCGTTGCCGTCTATGCCGCCATGGGTTCCGAGGTCGACCCAGCCGCGTTTGCCGCCGCGGCCGTCGCGCGTGGCTGGCGTGTAGCCTATCCGTGCATGCTCTCGGCAACAGACGCCATGGCTTGTGGCCAGCGCATGTGCATGCGGGCAGTCTCTGCCGGCGATGCGTCCGAGGCCCCGTTTATCGCCCACCCTACGCGGGCCTTCGCAGCCACGGACGTCGACAGCGACCACTTCCCCATCGTGCCCGCCAAGGCTCTCGATATGATTATCGTGCCGCTCGTGGCTTTCGACCGCACCGGCGCGCGCCTGGGCTACGGCGGAGGCTGCTACGACCGCTACCTGCCCACAGTTGTACCTGAATGCCTAATCGTCGGCATCGCCTTTGACGAACAGCGCGTCGACCACGTTCCCACCGACGCCCACGATCTGCCACTGCCCAGCATCGTCAGCGCCTAAATGCCAGCGTACCTCCCGGCAGCCTAGTGCTCCTCGCCGGCGCGGGCCAGGTCGTAGGGCGTGGTCTGGTAGACGTAGTAGTTGAGCCAGTTGTTGTAGAGCAGCTGAGCAGCGCTGCGCCAGGTGACCACCGGGGGCTGGGTGGGGTCGTCATTGGGGAAGTAGTGGGCGGGGACGGCAATCTTCTTGCCGGCCTTCACGTCCCGCTGATACTCCAGATTCAGCGTCTCCGGGTCGTACTCCGGGTGTCCCATGATGAAGAACCGACGGTTGTCCTCGCTCTTCACCGCATAAACACCGGCGTCCGGCGATGTGGCCAGCAGCTGCAGATCGGGCACAGCCAAAATGTCCTCTTCGTTCACCGTGGTGTAACGGGAGTGAGGAGCGTAGAACACGTCGTCAAAGCCCCGGAACCAGGGGGAGCGGGGACGGATGACCTTGTGGGGGAAGACGCCGAACATCTTTTCCGGCAGGGTGTGCTTCTGGATGCCGTAGTGGTAAAAAAGCCCCGCCTGGGCGCCCCAGCAGATGTGCAGGGTGGCGTGGACGTGCTCCTTGCTCCACTCCATGATTTGGCACAGCTCGTCCCAGTATTCCACGTCGCAGAAGTCCAGGTTCTCCACGGGCGCGCCGGTGATGATCATGCCGTCGTAGGTGCGGTCCTTCACCTGGTCGAAGGTGCGATAGAAGGCGCTGAGGTGGTCTTGGTCGATGTGCTGGGGGACGTAGCTGGCGGTCTGCAGCAGCTCCACCTGCACCTGGAGGGGGGAGTTGGAGAGCTTGCGCATGAGCTGGGTCTCGGTCACAATTTTCGTGGGCATCAGGTTCAGGATGAGCAGCTCCAAGGGGCGGATGTCCTGTAGGATGGCCCGGTGTTCCGTCATGACGAAGATGTTCTCGTCCTCCAGGATGGCGCGGGCGGGGAGAGAGTCAGGGATTTTGATGGGCATGAGAGAGCCTCCTTATATTATAGTAAGCAGCGGGGTAGGGACAGACAGCGAAAGATTCAGAACATAGCCCAAAGGGCATTCGCAGCACCAGCCGTAAGTAAGCCTGTCGT
>CAJMPE010000128.1 GCA_905215275.1 uncultured bacterium
CCAAAGCCACACGCTAACAGCTTTGAGGAGTCAAAGCTGGTTTAGCCAAAGAAGCGCTTGATCTCGATCTCGGCGTTCTCCAGGCAGTCGGAGCCGTGGATCACGTTGGCGTTGACATCGACAGCGAAGTCGCCGCGAATGGTGCCGGGGGCAGCGTCAAGCGGGTTGGTAGCGCCCATAAGGGTGCGCATCTTGGAGACAGCGGAGAGGCCGGAAACGACCATCTTGACGACCGGACCGCTCGTCATAAAGTCGCAGAGACCGCCAAAGAAGGGCTTGTCGGCCAGATGGGCGTAGTGCTCCTCGACGGTAGCACGCTCGAGCGTGGTCATCTCCATACGCTCGATGACAAGGCCGCTACGCTCAATGCGAGCGACGATCTCGCCGATCTTGCGATCGCGCACAGCGTCGGGCTTAATCATGATGAAGGTCTTCTCGATAGCCATAAGGTAGCCTTTCAAGTAGGTTCGCGCGTGCCCAAGTCCCATTCCGGCACCCGCCTGGACTGCATCGTAACAGAGTTTTAGCTGCAGTTAAACAAAAAACTGTTTATTGAAACGCTACAATTAATTAAAACGTTCCACATGTGTCACTTCTGTTTCGAAGCCCGATTAGAGTACCATCCGACCGCGCATCAACCGCACCGAACCGAGCGGACGGTCGGTTGCCGCCCGTGAACGTAGCCCCTTCACAACCTGCCCAAAGGTCCTACAGAAGTTATCGACAAGCCCCTTCCCCATTGCAACATAATACGGGCGTCCGCTGCAGCAGACGCCCGTAAAAGCAAAAACGATTTATCAATAAATGGCCAAAGCCGCTTCAACTAAACCCTTACTTTGCCCCGTGGCCCATCTCGACGACCTTGGTCAGCGATTCAAGCACACCTTCGTCGGCAACGAGTTGTGCCTGGGCACGCTGCAGCTGCACGGCAACGGCGGCAGGGGCGGTACCGCCCTCGGTCGTGCGTGCAGCGACAATCGACGGGATGTCGAGCGCCTCGGTAATGTCGTGCTCAAAGAGCGGGCTTGCCTCTTGGAACACCTCAAACGGCAGGTCCTCAAGATTGCAGCCGCGCTTCTCGCACATCAGGACCAAATGGCCCACCACGGCGTGGGCCTCGCGGAACGGCAGGCCACGCTTGGCCAGGTAATCGGCAACATCGGTGGCGGCAAGGTGCCCCACGCCGCACTCGCGCGCCATGGCATCCTCGTTGACGGTCCAGGTCGAGATCATACCGGCCATAACGGACAGGCACTGCATGAGCGTATGGGCGGTATCGAGCGCGCCCTCCTTGTCCTCCTGCAAGTCCTTGTTATAAGCGAGCGGCAGGCCCTTCATGGTCACGAGCAGCTGCACCAGGTTGCCATAGACTCGGCCGCTCTTGCCGCGGATAAGCTCGGCAAAATCGGGGTTCTTCTTCTGCGGCATGATGGACGAGCCAGTGGAATACGAGTCGGAAAGCGTGATAAAGCCAAATTCGGAGCTCGACCACAGCACGATCTCCTCGGAAAGACGCGACAGGTGCATCGCCATGACGGAGCCGGCGTAATGCAGATCGAGGAGGAAATCACGGTCGGAAACCGCATCGAGCGAGTTGGGAATTACGCCCGCAAAGCCAAGTTCGGCGGCCGTCATCTGACGATCGAGCGGATAGCTCGTACCGGCAAGCGCGGCAGCGCCCAGCGGGCAGTTGTCGGCAGCATCAAAGGCGGCCTTCAGGCGTGTAAAGTCGCGCGCGAACATCCAAGAATACGCCAGCAGATGATGCGACAGCAGCACGGGCTGAGCATGCTGCATGTGCGTGTAACCCGGCAGAATCACCTTGTTGTACTGTTTGGCCGCATCCACCAGCACGTGGCGCAGCTCAAGATTGGCCTCCATGAGCTCCTTGGCCAGCGCCTTGACGCCCAGGCGCGTATCGGTCGCCACCTGGTCGTTGCGCGAACGCCCGGTATGCAGGCGCTTGCCCGCCTCGCCGATGCGACGGGTCAGCTCGCTCTCGATGGACATATGAATGTCCTCGTCGTTGATATCGAAGGTGAAGTTGCCGGCATCGATATCCTGTTCGATTGCGGTCAGACCCTCGGCAATCGCCTGCTCGTCCTTTGCACTGATAATGCCCTGGGCCGCCAGCATCTTGGCATGCGCCTTAGAGCCAGCGATATCTTGCTTATAGAGATGTTTGTCGACCGGCAGCGACGCGCCAAACTCCTGCGTGACCTCGGCCACGCCTGCCTCAAAACGACCGCCCCAAAGAGCCATGGAACCGTCCCCTTTCTCTAAATACCAAAACAAGCGCCCAAAGCAAAGCGCCATGTCGCTAAAGCGATTTATCAACCGCTAGTTTTGCACATTCCCTGCCGCGCGCGGGGCCATGTGGCTAATTTGCAAAGAAGTGACGCACCATGCACTTGGCGCCCAACGTCTCCCTCCGGATGTTGCCCTGCGAACCATCGATCCAGGCCTTCAGGCTCATAGGAACGTCCTCGACCCTTACAGCATCGAACTCGGGCGCGAGGGCAAGCAAAGCATGCGCGATAGCATTGAACATAATGGATACTCCTCATATGTATAGGCACAGAGCCGCCAAATTGATAGAAGGAGCCCCGCCGGACAACCCCGGCGGGGCTCGGACTCAGCCGCAGTCGCGGCATCATATATGCGGGCGGAACGTAGGGGCCACCGATGTTAAGAAGTGTCAGCAAGCATAACGAAAGGTAGGGACCCCATGCGCCCGATATGTATCACGCGGATGGGCCGCGCGGATACCAAGGGAAGGAAGACTTAAGCCTGAGCGGCAGCAGAGCTGGGACCCTGGACCTTGGCCCACGTCTTGAGCGACAGCGTGTCGATTTCGATAAAGCCGGCGCTGGCCTTCTCATCAAACGTGGTGTCGCGGTCGTAGGTGGCCAGGCCGTAGTCATACAGGCTAAACGGGCTCTTGCGGCCGACAACATGGCAGTTGCCCTTAAAGAACTTCAGGCGGACGGTGCCGGTCACGAACTTCTGGGTGTCGGCCATAAAGGCGTCGAGCGCGTTCTTGAGCGGGCTGTACCACTGGCCGTTGTACACGGCGGTGGCCCAATCCTGCTCGAGTTTGATCTTGGTCTTGAGCAGGTCGCCCTCGACGCAGATGTCCTCGAGTGCCTTGTGGGCGGTGATGAGCGTCAGGGCGCCGGGAACCTCATAGCACTCGCGGCTCTTGAGGCCCACCAGACGATCCTCAACCAGGTCGAGACGGCCAAAGCCGTTGTCGCCCGAAATCTTGTTGAGGGCGATGACGATCTCGGAGAGTTTCATCTTCTTGCCATCGACGGCGACGGGCTTGCCCGCCTCAAACTCAATCTCGGTGTAAGTCGGGGTGTCCGGCGTGTCCTCGGGGTTCTTGGTCATAACCCAGGCGTCGTCGAGCGGCTCGTTCCAGGGATCCTCCAGGTGGCCGCACTCAATGGCACGACCCCACAGGTTGTCGTCGATGGAATAGGGGTTGTCGTTGGCACCCTCGGGAACCGGCACATTGTGAGCGTGAGCATAGGCGACCTCGTCGGGACGGCACTTCAGATCCCACTCGCGAACCGGGGCGATAACCTTGAGCTCGGGGTCGAGGGCCTTGACGGCAGCCTCAAAACGAACCTGGTCGTTACCCTTGCCGGTGCAGCCGTGGGCGACGTAGGTCGCGCCAAACTCGTGAGCGACCTCGACAAGCTTCTTGGCGAGCAGCGGGCGAGAAAGGGCGGAGAGCAGCGGGTACTTGTTCTCGTACATGGAGTTTGCGGCGATGGCCTTAGTCAGGAACTCATCGGAGTACTCGTCGCGCAGGTCGAGCACCTGGCAATCCAGAACGCCCAGGTCGAGGGCCTTCTGCTTCTTGGCGTCCAGGCCGGTCTCCTCCTGGCCCACATTGCCGCAGACGCAAACGACATCGAGATTCTTCTCGTCCTGGAGCCACTTGACACATACGGATGTATCAAGACCACCGGAATATGCGAGAACGACTTTTTCCTTGCTCATGGCTGTTTCCTTTCGCCCTTGGTAGCTAGTTAGAACATCGGTCAGTTGCAAGTCATTTCAAGGTCATATACCGTGCAATATCAGGTTAAATAGCAAAAATCAGCACATACATGCCCTAGAAACATGCAGCAATGTCGTGCTAAAACCCAACGACCTCAAAATGACTCTGTTGAGGCAATTCGCCCCATGCGGACAGAGACGATTGTTATCGTCGTCGGGAAATTGCGCGCTGGCGTCGGATGGCATTGTCTGCAGTAGTGATGATCTTTACGAACTGCATCTGCCTCTCCTTTCACCTATCGCCGGGCGCAATTCAAATATCGTAAACGGTACCTTTTTCTCGGTAAGCGGCTCTTTTGCCGTCTCCGTTTTCGATGGTCGCTATATTACGCTAAAGTGCCCGCAGCACAAGCGACAAATTCAAATTTCTGAAAAGTTTTTTCATTACTTTGTGAAGCGTGGTGCAAATACGCTCCGTTCCTGCGAAAATACGCCTGACTACGAGTTGATGGTTATAACATCTGAAACAATTTCGAAACGAAAGGCTCGCTTTTATGCAAACTTACGAATCGGACGCCAATATCGGAAACATTAAGCTCATCGCCGTCGACATGGACAAAACGCTGCTGACCGACGAGCGCGTGTTGCCGCAGGGTCTTGATGAGCGCTTGGACAAGCTCGCCGACGCCGGCATCGTATTCTGCCCCGCTAGCGGACGTCCAGCCCCCAAGCTCGAGGAGATGTTCGAGGACATCAAGAACCGCCTCGCCTTTTGTCCCGACAACGGAGCGTGCGTAATCTATCGCGGCAGTTATATCTATAAGAGCAATATCGACGTGGAGCTGTACCAGCAGGTCTTGAGCCGTGCCTCGGAGGATCCTCGCGCTGTCCCCGTCCTGTGCTGCTTCGACGAGTTCTACGTGCTTGCCCGCGACCATCAATACCACGACGAGATCAGCGTCTACTACAACACGATTAACTACGTCGACACCTTTGAGGGCATTGATATCGAGTCCAACAAGATTTCGGTCTTCTTCCCCGGCTACGACGCCGAGCCCGCTTTCCGCGAGACCTATAGCCCCGAGTTCTCGGACAAGCTCTACGTCACCAACGCCGGGCGCGAGTGGATCGACTTTATGAACCTGGGCGTTGACAAGGGCGCCGGCGTCGCGCATCTGTGCGAGCACCTGGGCATCGATATCGCCGATGCCGCTGCCGTGGGTGATACGTACAATGACATCCCCATGCTTGAGCGCGTCGGACACAGCTTTATCGTGGACAACGCCGAGGAGCATATGAACGCGCATGCTAAGTGGCGCATTCCGAGCAACAACGACGGGGGCGTACTGACGCTCATCGACGCCATCCTGGCGGCTCGGTAGCCGTCCCATCGGGCCTGGCCGGGCGGCACGGGATAACTTTTCGCTCGGTCAGGTCCTGCGCAAGACGAAAGCCACATTAAGTGGCTTTCTTTGCGTGCGGAATCTACGAAAAGTTATCCCGTGC
>CAJMPE010000129.1 GCA_905215275.1 uncultured bacterium
CGTCCGCGACCTTCTGCACGGCCTCGTCCTGACCGATGACCCGCTGATGCAGCGTGTCCGGCAGGCGCAGCAGCTTTTCGCGTTCGCCCTCGACCAGCTTGGAGACCGGGATACCAGTCCAGCGGGCCACAATGCGGGCGATCTCATCATCCGTCACACGGTCACGCAGCAGGCTGGATTCCTTCTTCGCCTCGGCGATTTTTTCTTCCTCCTCCAGCTGCTTCTGCAGGGTGGGCAGCTTGCCGTACTGCAGCTCGCCGGCCTTGGCGTAATCACCGGTACGGGTAGCCTTCTCGATTTCAGCCTTGGTGGACTCCACCTCGGCACGCAGGCTCTGCACCTTGTTCACGGCGTTCTTCTCGTTTTCCCACTGGGCCTTCTTGCTGTTGAAGCTGTCGCGCAGCTCAGCCATCTCTTTTTCAAGGGTGGCCAGACGCTGCTTGGACAGCTCATCGGTTTCCTTCTTTAAGGAGGCCTCCTCGATCTGCAGCTGGGTGATGCGGTGGTTCATTTCATCGAGTTCCGCAGGCATCGAATCCAGCTCCGTCTTGACCATGGCGCAGGCTTCATCCACAAGGTCAATGGCCTTGTCCGGCAGGAAGCGGTCGGTAATATAGCGGTCGGACAGGGTCGCGGCGGCGATGAGCGCAGCGTCCTGAATCTTGACGCCGTGGTAGACCTCATACCGTTCCTTCAGACCACGCAGGATCGAGATGGTGTCCTCGACGGTAGGCTCGGAGACCATCACAGTCTGGAAACGACGCGCGAGCGCCGCGTCCTTCTCGATGTACTTGCGGTATTCGTCGAGCGTAGTCGCGCCAATCGCGTGCAAGTCGCCACGGGCAAGCGCAGGCTTGAGGATGTTGCCGGCGTCCATGGAGCCCTCGGTTGCACCCGCGCCCACGATGGTATGGAGCTCATCGATGAACAGGATGACCTTACCCTCGGACTTCTGTACCTCCTTGAGCACGGCCTTCAAGCGGTCCTCGAACTCGCCGCGGTACTTGGCGCCGGCGACCAGCGCGCTCATGTCGAGCTCGATCAGGTCGCGGTCGCGCAGGGTGCTCGGTACGTCGCCGGCCACGATACGCTGAGCGATGCCCTCGACGATGGCCGTCTTGCCGACGCCCGGCTCACCGATGAGCACGGGGTTGTTCTTGGTGCGACGGGACAGGACCTGGATGGTACGGCGAATCTCGTCGGTACGGCCGATGACCGGGTCGAGCTTGCCGGCGCGGGCGAGGTCGCAGATGTTGCGACCGTACTGCTCCAAGGCCTCAAACTGGGTCTTGTCCTCGGCAGACGTCACGCGGTCATCGCCGCGCAGCTCCTCGTAGACCTGCTCGATGCGCTCCTTGGTCACGCCGGCATCGCGCAGCACGCGGCCGGCCTCGCCCTTGTCCTCGGCAAGTGCCATGAGCAGATGCTCGGTCACCACAAAGCTGTCGCCCATCTTGGTGGCCTTCTTTTCGGCCTTTTCGATGACACGGACGAGCTCGTTAGACAGACCCATCTGCTGACCCTCGCCCGAAACCTTGGGCGCGTGGTCGATGGCATCCTGTGTGGAGCGTGCGAGCTGAGCCGGGTCGGCACCGATGCGCTCGATAATCACGGAGATATTGCGCTCGCCGGCACCGAGCAGGGCGGACAGCAGGTGAATCGGCTCTACCGCGCCGGCCTGCGCGTCGGCAGCCGTGCTCATGGCGGTCTGCAGCGCCTCGCGCGACGTCATTGCTAGCTTATCGATTCTCATGGAATCACCTCTCTTGGGGCGGCCGCCCTACGGGGCGGCTTCACGTTGTTCGAGAAGTATTGTTGCCAGCTTTGCGCGATCTTATACACAAATCTAAGTCTCTATATATAAGATTTTCTGAGTGATTGAGAGATAGGGAGCAGGCACGCTCGCCCGCTGCGGCCTCGTCCCCTTACTATCTCAATCTGTAACATCTAGCGACTGTTTATGGCTCCAGATGTTACAAATCAAGATGAAATGGCCAACGGCGCCCGTTTGTCTCAATCTGTAACATCTACTCGGCAAATAGAGCTCTATCTGTTACAAATCGAGACGAACAGAAAACACCCGGATCAAAAATCTAAATCTGTAACACCAGGCCCACTTTTAGCGGCCAAGATGTTACAGATCGAGACAGACCGAAAACCACCACAAAGAGGGCAGGCACCTTTGTGGTGGTCGCGGTCTCTACTCCTTCGCCGAACCCGTACTTCCCGATTCGACGGTCCAGGGCATCTCATCCTCGAACAGCCATGTACGGGCAGACCCACTATCGCGTGCAGTCTGCGGGTCGGGCAAGCAGGTCTGTTTATAGGCATCTTGGATACACTGACCCATAAAATCGTTGAGCTCGGTCTGGTCGCCCTCCATGACATAGGCGACATCGCCGTCCATGATGTAGATGCCCGGACCCTCATTGCCCTCGTAGCCCGGATCGTACGAGACATCACATAACTTTGCGCCGTTTGCAGTGTCCAGCTCGATGGAAGAGTGGCATCCGCCAACCATGTCGTTCGCTTTTGCCCGATAGGACGCATATCCATACCAGCGCTTAAAGATTTTGCCCTTGAGCAGCTCGGACGCCCTGTCGATCAGACTAGAATCCGTGGTATAGCGCATAGCCCCAAGCTGAATAAGTGGATAATTACTAATGCCCAGCGCAGCCGGCTGCTCATCAAAATCAACGGTAATGGTCTCGGGCTTGGCAGCGCCGGTCAGAAGTTCGACAGATTGAGTCACAGGCTTGACCACCGGCTCCGTCACCGCAGCAGGTAGAAACGCCATGCCGACAGCGCCCATGGCAACCACGGTGATCGCAAGCGCCAAAACAATCAATCCAATACGGGCAGGACTTCTCACAGCAAAGCACCTCACAATGCAAGCCTTCACCACCTGCACTAATGATACCGCCAGCTAACACTATTACCAAAAGAAGCCGCGCGCTCCTCGCCACCACAAAGGGGACAGGCACCTTTGTGGTGGTTTTCGACGCTAACGGTCGACCATCTCGCGCCATGAGATTAAACTTGAATTGTTCTCTGAACATATCCATTTCTGCCTATCCTCAACAGATCTCTGTCTCGAGGAGCGCATATGAAGCCGTCTCATTCCACCGGTCGCAACGTCATCGCCATTCTCGCCATACCCATCGTGATGCTCTTCCTTATCGTCATCACGCCCTTTTCTTTTGGTATCGCCTCGCCCTTCGATCTTTGCGGGATGATCGACGCCGGCTCGCGTGCCACCTCGCTCTCCTTTGTCTGCCGTGGCGTGTTCTACGAATATGCAATTCCCACCGGAAGTTGGCAGTCCAAGTTACCGTTGCTCGGCAAGGTCGACGGATGCTCCCCCTATTTCTGCCTTGAACCTCAGGCGCTAAACTATCTGATCGACGACCAGCCACTCGACTCCATCACCCTCGCCTACGACTACGCACCAAACACCGATGAGCGCCACATGAACCAAGTCCTCGACAAGCTGCTTGGACAGTGCGGGCTCACCGAGGAGGCCGGTCGAACCATCTATTGCAACCAGAAATTAAAGAGAACAGAACTCCGCCGTGTCGGAAAAATCAAAGGGCGAAACGGGGCCGCCTACTGGGATGCCTGGGCAACACGCGACAAGGGCGAATTCGGACACAGCACCTATATGGTCACTGTCTACACCAAAGACGGAATTAAGGACAATGTTGACGATTTCGCGTCATCCAAACTCGGCATCCCCAAAACAACCAAGCCCGCCAGCCCAGATGAAATCCTGTAGAGACGCTCATTAACATACCGCTCAACAATCACAACAACATCGAGCTCGTTCCCCACCACCACAAAGATGTCTGCCCCCTTTGTGGCGGTTTTCGACAAAAAGAAGCCGCCCCGACAACAGAGGCGGCATCAAGCAAGTCTATTTTTAGCGTCCCTCAAGACCCAACGAGAGCGTCGCGATAGCCCTGGACACACCTTTCCCTCGGGCGACCCTCGCGAAGCGCGTGAGCACGAGGGAAAGGCGTGTCCAGGGCGTACAGCAGAGTTACTCGGCAGCGGCCTTGAACTTGTTGTAGTTGATCAGGCAGCCAGCCTTGACGATGGCACGCTCCTCTGCCGTCATATCGGCAATGTAGAGCTCGATCTGCTCAACCGAACCGTCGGCGCGCACCACGTAGGCGGCGATGTCCTTCAGGTCGCCATCGAGCGCGGCACGGATACCCGGCACAAAGACGTAGTCGCCCACCTCAAAGTTGGGCTCCGCCTCCATCTGGAAGGGCACCATGCCCCAGTTCATCACGTTGGAGCGATAACGCTTGGTGGCGTACTCGTGGACGATGTTGGCCAGACCGCCAATTACGCGCTGGCAGCTCGCGGCCTGCTCGCGGGCGGAACCGTCGCCCGGCTTCTTGGCGTAGAGCATGGAGCCATACTCGGTCGCCTTGGCGTCGGCAGCGACACCCGCGCCGGCCAGTGCCTCAAACACGCCCGCAAGCTCGGTGTCAAGCGCCGCCAAGTCGCCCGCGGCCTCACCGGCAACGCGGCGCTTCTCCACCGCGTCGACCTCCTTGGAGCGGCCCACGTAAGCCGGGTCGCGGCGGCTGAGCGTAAACTCGGCCAGACCCAGCGGGTTGGAGCGGAAGGAGCTCGTCTCGCCCGAGGGAATGAGCTCGTCGGTCGTAGTGACCGGGTCCATGATCTTGGAGCACACCTTGAGCAGGATATCGTCGCCGAGGGGCTCCATCGCGGGCCACGGCTTGATGTTGGGGCCTTCGACCAGCTCGTCGGCAGGCTCCGCCTTGCCAAAGCCCCAGTACACGCGCTTTTTGTACGGCGCGTCGTCAAAGGTGTACTCGCAGGCCTCGTCCCAAGTCTCCTCGGGCAGGTCGGTCGCCGGCGTCAGGACGCCACCGTTGGCAGCCGTCGCCGCAATGGAGCGGGCGTCCATCAGGGCCACGGCGCTCAGCTGGCCCTTACCCGGCTTGGAACCCTCGCGATTGGGGAAGTTGCGCGTAGTGTGGCGGATCGAAAGGCCGTTGTTGGCGGGCGTGTCGCCGGCGCCGAAGCACGGGCCGCAGAATGCCGTGCGCACGATCGCACCGGCCTCCATGAGGTCGTAGATATAGCCACGGCGCGTAAGTTCGAGCGCCACGGGCTGGCTCGTGGGATAGACCGACAGCGAGAAATCGCCACAGCCGGTGTTGGCACCCTTGAGCACACGGGCAGCTTGGACCACGGAGTCGTAGTTGCCGCCCGAGCAGCCGGCGATAACGCCCTGCTGCACGTGCAGCTTGCCGTCGACGATCTTGTCGAGCAGACTAAAGTGCGTCTTGCCCTCGCCGATCTTGGCGGCCTCGAGCTCCACCTCATGCAGGATGTCCTCGAGGTTCTCGTTGAGCTCGTCGATCTCAAAGCCGTTGGAAGGATGGAACGGCAGGGCGATCATGGGCTTGATGCTCGACAGGTCG
>CAJMPE010000130.1 GCA_905215275.1 uncultured bacterium
AGGACGCCGCCCTCTCAAGGCGGAGATCACCAGTTCGAATCTGGTACGGGCTACCATGAATTTGAGACCCGGACTTCCCATGGAAGTCCGGGTTTTTTATTTCCGAGCAAACCATCTGCAATTCCCATTTGGCCCAGAGCTTTACGTTCTGCTTGTGGCCCTTGCGGGTACAATATGCAAGATATTTGGACGGTCAGAAGGAGCCTCATGAAGGAGTCCTCTCAGCATACATCTAAGCCCCAGGTCGAGGTTGAGGCCTCGGGCGGCGATGACAACAAGAGCGCGCGTCGCGGTGCCATTTTTATCGGCGTCGTGCTGGTTGGCTATATCGTATATCTGATTGTGACCGGTCAGATGGGACAGTTCTGGGCTGCCATGTCGAGTGTCCAAGCGCCGTGGCTCGTTGCTGCATGCTTTTGTATGTTCCTGTACCTGTTCTTTGGCATCGTTGCCTATGCTATTGCCGTCTGGCTCGATCCCAATTCGCCCGTCGGCATTCGCGACCTGATCTCGGTCGAGGCGAGCGGTATCTTCTTTGGTAACCTAACGCCCATGATGATGGGCTCCACGCCTGCCCAGATTTACCGCCTGACCAAGGCAGGCCAAAACGTCGGCGAGGCTGGTGCCACGCAGTTCACGCGCTTTATCGTGTATCAGTTTGGCCTCGTTGCCTGGGGTGCCATTCTGCTACTTGCCCGCATGCCGTTTTTCGCCGAGCGCTATGGCGACATGACGCTGCTGTGCGTCTTTAGCTTTGGCGGTCACTGCTGCATTCTACTTGGCATCTTTGCCGTCGCGCTCATGCCCAAGACCGTTACGCGCGTCGCGCACTGCATCATCAATTGGCTCGAGCGAATGGGCGTCTCGGCCACTAAGATCGAGGGCTGGCGTACGTTTGTCGACGGCGAAATCTACTCGTTCTCCGAGAAGTTCAAGCTTTCGGCCGGCCACTTTTCGTCCATGCTGCTCACGGTGGTCATCACCATGTTGCAGCTCGCGTTTTTCTACCTCGTGCCGTATTTCCTTATGCTTGCCTTTGGCCACCACGAAGTCGACTTTTTCTCGGTCATGGCCGCGAGCGCCTTTGTTCAGCTCCTGAGCTCTGCTGTTCCCCTGCCCGGTGGCACCGGCGGTGCCGAGGGTGGCTTCGCGCTGTTCCTGGGTCATTTCTTTGGATCGGCGTCGACCGCCGGTTATCTGCTGTGGCGCCTCATTACGTTTATCGCGCCGACTATTTTGGCCGCGCCCCTGCTGGGCCTTAAGAGCGCTCACAACGAGAGTATCCATGCACGCTGGGATCGCGTGATGCGCAAGCTTGGACGAACGCCTCAGACGTCCTCTAAGCCTGCAAAGCCCCATCCTGTGCATGCGGTTACCGTGGATCCCAATCAGCATGCTCAGAAGGCTTCTGGGGCTGCCAAACCGGCGCATAAGGCTTATGTGCGCCAGACGGGCGACGGTATCCGTGTGTCCCCGGCTGCTTTGAACAAAAAGAAACTCCCTAAGGCGTAACAGTTGGTCGTGCGTTCTTCATGTTGCCGGGCATTTTTGTGCCGGATGGGGGATAATCCTCTTACGTAGATTAACTCTCATCTGTTGATGAATGCCTGCATTCTGAAGGGACACGTCCATGGCCACCAGCAAACCGCGCCTCGACCGCCGCATCGTTCGCAGCCGCAATGCCATCCTGTCTGCGTTTGAGCGCCTGTTGATGGATAAGCCGCTTGCCGACATTACGGTGAGTGCCATCGCGCGTGAGGCGAATGTCGACCGCAAGACCTTTTACGTGCACTTCGGTACGGTTGACGGCCTGCTCGATGCCATCGCCGTTGATGTGGTGGATATGATTGCCGACTCGGTCGAGAAAACGCTTGCTTCCATAGACGGCGACACGAACGAGCGTGCCCTCGGAGCGGCGGCAACGTTTTTTAAGACCATCAACGAGGCACTTTGCAATAACCTCGTGCTCAATCGCCAGTTGATTGAGAACATCCCGCTCGACGATTTTATGACGCGTTTGCGCGTGCCGCTCGAGCATGAGATTGCCGAGCGCGACTTGCTGCCCCACGGCCTCAAGGACGAGATGTTCGACTATTATCTGGCATTTTTGCTTTCGGGCATTATCGGCATTTACCGCACGTGGGCGCTCTCCGATGGCTCGGTGCCCATCGAGCGCATCTCGGAGGTCGCTAACAATCTGACGTTGAACGGACTATCGAGTCTGGAGTCTCGTTTCGAATAGCACTAGCGCCTTATCCCCCCCCTGAGTTGCGGTGAAATAGGGACTGAATAGGGCTTTAACAACCTAAAGGGGGCCTTCTAGCGGCCTAAACAGTCCCTATTTCACCGCAACTCAGGGGGAGTGCATTACTGGTAGCGCAGGCACTCCACGGGGTCGAGTTTTGCTGCTCGGCGGGCGGGATAGAAGCCGAAGATGACGCCGATGCCGACGGAGACCGCAAAGGCCAGCAGTACCGTGGCGATCGAAAAACTCGGCGTAATGGTACCGCTGGCACCGAGCTCGCCAAGCACGCCAGAGCTCGCGGCGAACATCGCTAGACCCCAGGCAAGCAGGTAGCCAATCAAAACACCCAGCAGGCCACCGGTGACGCATAGCGCCGAGGACTCGGCCAAAAACTGTGCGGTGATATCGCGACGGCTCGCACCCAAGGCTCGACGAATACCGATCTCGCGGATGCGCTCGGTCACATTGGTCAGCATCATATTCATGATGCCGATACCGCCCACGAGCAGAGAAATGCTGGCGACAGCGCCCATGATGAGCGAAAACGCGCCCATAAAGGAATTGAGGGCGTCGATGGAGCTTTTCATGGAGGTTGCCGATACACTGTCGTACTCATCATCCTCCGCGATGCCCTTCATTGCGCGCACCTTGGATTCAATCGTCTTGCACAGCTCATCCACGTCTGTACCCTCGGTGGCGAGCGCCGTTACGCTGGGAAAAGAGGGGTTCTCGTCGCCAAAGAGGCCGGAAATGGTCTCGCGCGGCATGTATAGCGTGAGCGAGCCCATTGAGTCGCTACCGCCATCAATCACGCCGACAATCTGCACCTCGCCGTTGGAGATCTTAATGGTCTTGCCCACCGCGTCCTGTTCGTTGCCGTACAGCTGATCCGCGCCGCCGCGGCTGATGAGCGCCACGCGCGAGCCTGATTGGGACTCGGCCTGGGTGTAGGTGCGTCCCGCGACAAGCTTGCTGGCGCCCACCGCGTCGAGCATGTCGCTATCGACGCCCTGCGCCATGACGGTATAGCTTTTGTCACCGGCCTTGTACTCGGTATAGGCGCTGTCCACGATGCCGATCTGCTCGATCTGCGGCACCATCTTGCGAAGCTTCTCAACGTCCGATTCGGTGAGCTCTTGCGACGAATAGATCTGCACCATACGCGCTGCGTTGAGGCCCAGGCTGTTGACCAGGCTGTTTTGGATACCGCCGATAAGCGAGGTCATGGCAATGACGGAGGCGATGCCAATGACGATGCCCAGGATGGTGAGTAGGCTGCGTCCCTTGTTGGCCTCGAGGGAGTGAAGGGCTTCTTGGATGAGGTCGCGCGTGCTCATGCCTTCACTCCTTTCGTCGGATTGGCGTCTGCGTAAATCATGGGCAGGTTATCAATGGCGCCGCGCAGGGTCTGCGGCGCGTGCGCGATGTACGCGCCGTCGTGAATCCGGCCGTCGCGAATTGTTACGGCACGGTCGGCCTCGGCGGCGATACCGGGATCATGCGTGATGAGCACGATGGTCTTGCCGCGTTCCTGAAGTTTGTGGAAGGTTTCCATCACGAGTGCTCCGGTGGCGGAATCCAGGTTTCCCGTCGGCTCATCCGCCAGGATGATGGGCGGGTCGTTGACGAGGGAGCGCGCGATGGCAACTCTCTGCATCTGCCCGCCCGAGAGCTCGGAGATGCGGTGGTCCCAGTGGTCGACCGGCAGCGTGACGGCTTGCAGCGCATGGACGGCGCGCATCTCACGCTGAGCCCGCGGCACGTTGGTGTACGAAAGCGGCAGCATGACGTTTTCGATGACCGATAGGCGCGGCAGTAGGTTAAAGCTCTGAAAGACAAAGCCGATGCTCAGGGCTCGGACTTCGGTGAGCTCGTCATCGTCGAGCTCCGCCACGTTGAGGCCCTGCAGGTAATAATCGCCTGCCGTCGGCTTGTCCAGGCAGCCCAGGATGTTCATGAGCGTTGACTTGCCCGAGCCCGATGGGCCGGTAATGGCCACGAATTCGCCGGGATTCACTGCCAGGTTCACGTTGTGCAGGATATGGGCGCAGCCGGCCTCGCTCTCAAAAATGCGATGCACGTTGCGGATGTCGATGACGGGACGCATTACATGCCCTCATCGGCAGACATGCTGCCAGAGTCGCCGCCGTCGGCCGTTATGCCTTCGCCAGTGTCCACGATAAGGGTGTCGCCGTCGCGCAGCTTGGTGACCGGCACGTCCGCGTTGATCTCGTTGCCCTGGTCGTCGCGCTTGACCTGCGTTTTGCCGACCACGGCGTCGTTATCGTTTTGCGTCACGACGGTCACCTTGACGCGTCGGGTCTGTTTGCTTTCGCCGTCGGTTGCCACGTTGACGTAATAATGCTCGCCATCCTCGGTCATGAGCGCCATAGTCGGTACCATCACCACATCGTCGAGCTGTTCGGTTACCACCGAGACCTCGGCGGTCATGCCCGGCTTGAGGCGCGCGTCGGGCGCATCAATCAAAATATCGACGTTAAAGGTCACGCTGCCGCCGCCGTTAGCGTCGGAGTTTGCCACCGAAGCGATTGCGGTGACCGTTCCCTGGCTCACGATATCGGGAAAGGCCGGATAGGTAACGTTGGCGCTCTGGCCCACGGCGATCTTGGCGATATCCTTTTCACCCACCTGAACGGTGACCTTCATCTTGGAGAGGTCGGCGATCTGCATGCACTGCTTGCCGCCGCTCGTATCGCCTTCGCCCATAATCATGCCGCCCGTCACCGTGGCGCCGACCTTGGCGTTGAGCTCTACGATGCTGCCCGAGCTGGGCGCCTTTACGGTGCGCTCGGCGGCGCGGGCATTGGCCTGGTCGAGGGCCGCCTGGGCGGATTCCACGGAACGCTGGGCGCTCGAGACGGCGCTTTGTTCCGAGGAGGTGTCGGTAGAGGCAGGGTTGCCCTCATCATCGATGGCCGGTGCGCTCTGTGCGCTGGCCAGGGCCCTTTTTTCAGCGGCGAGGTCTTCCTGCGCCGCGGCGAGGGTGCGCTGGGCCTCGGTAACATCGCGATCGAGGCCGTCGTTCTTGATAGTCATGAGCACGTCGCCGGCATTGACCTGCTGGCCCGTCTGCACGTTGATCTCTGCCACGGTTCCGTCGACGGTAGGGGAGACTACCGATGCCGAGATAGGCTTGAGCTGGCCTTTTGCCTCAACCGA
>CAJMPE010000131.1 GCA_905215275.1 uncultured bacterium
GCAGCTGTTCTCCCTCGCCTGCCGCGGCCTTGACCAAAACGCCGCCGAGGATCTGTTCATCCGCGCCAAGCTGGAGGACGCCGCGCTTTCCGCCACCGATGAGCGCACCCGCGCTGCCGTCGTCCGCTTGGGCAACAACCTGATCGATAACTTTGAAGAGGAGCTCGCATGATCGATACCGAGCACGTAAAATGCGATACCTGCACCGCCCCCGAGCCTATGGAGCTCGACGCCAGCGACGAGGCTTCGCGCGGCTGGCCCACCGTGGACATCGAGACTAATCCCTACAAGGCGCAGTTCCCGCTGTTCCAGCAGCATCCCGAGATCGCCTTCCTCGATAGCGCCGCCACCGCGCAGCGCCCCGCTTGCGTGCTCGACGCCGAGCGCGATTTCTACCAGCGCATGAACGCCAACCCGCTGCGCGGCTTGTACTCATTGTCCGTCGAGGCCACCGATGCCATCGCCAAGGTCCGCCAGCAGATCGCCGACCTCATCGGCGCCGCCCAGGCTAACGAAGTCGTCTTCACCCGCAACACCAGCGAGTCGCTCAACCTAGTCGCCAAGAGCTTTGCGCCCACAGTGCTGGAGCCCGGCGACGAGGTCGTCATCACCATCATGGAGCACCACTCCAACCTGATCCCGTGGCAGCAGGTCTGCCGCGAGACCGGTGCCAAGCTTGTCTACCTCTATCCCACCAAGACCGGCCAGCTCACCACCGAGGAGGTTCTGGCCAAGGTGGGTCCCAAGACCAAGATTCTGGCCGTGGGTCAGGTCTCCAACGTGTTAGGCGTCGAGAACCCGGTCAAGAACCTCGGCAAGCTCGTGCACAAGTACGGCGGCTATCTGGTTGTCGACGGCGCACAGTCGCTGCCGCACATGCCGGTCAACGTGGCCGATCTGGGCGCCGACTTCTTTGCCTTTAGCGCGCACAAGGCCATGGGCCCCATGGGCATCGGCGTGCTGTGGGGCAAGATGAACCTGCTCAACGCCATGCCGCCCATGCTCACCGGCGGCGAGATGATCGATTCGGTCACCGAGCAGGACGCCGTCTGGGCGCCCGTCCCCGAGAAGTTCGAGGCCGGCACGCAGGATGCCGCCGGCATCTTCGCCACAGGCGCGGCTCTTGATTACCTCGTCAACACCGTTGGCTACGAAAACATCCAGGCACGCGAGCAGGCACTCGTCCACTATCTGATGGGCGAACTCATGCAGCTCGACTTTGTCCAGATCATCGGCTCCATCTATTGGGACAACCATCACGGCGTCGTCAGCTTTAACGTCAAGGGCATCCACCCGCACGATGTCGCGAGCATCATGGACATGGACGGCGTATGCATCCGCGCCGGCCACCACTGCGCGCAGCCGCTGCTTACCTGGCTGGGCGTCGAGAACCTCGCCTGCTGCCGCGCCAGCGTGGCCTTCTACAACGACAAGGCCGACATCGATAAGTTCATCGCCGGCCTGCATCACGTTTGGAGCACGTTCAATGGGTAATCTGTACACCTCCACCACGTTTATGGAGCACAACTCGCACCCCGACTATAAGTACGAGATGGACGCTCCCACGCACGAGCACGAAGGCATCAACCCCAGCTGCGGCGACGAGCTCACCTTGCAGCTGCGTGTCGAGAACGGCGTGATTGAGGAGGCCTCGTTTACCGGTCATGGCTGCGCCATCAGCCAGGCCAGCGCCGACATCATGGCCGACCTCATCACCGGCGAGACGGTCGAAGAGGCACGCCGCCTGGCCGGGCTTTTCCTCGCCATGATCCGTGGCGAGAAACTCTCCGAGGAGGACCTGGAAGACCTGGACGAAGCCGCCCAGCTCCAGGACATCTCGCACATGCCCGCCCGCGTCAAGTGCGCCGAGCTCGCCTGGCGCACCCTCGACGGCATGCTCGAGGGGCAAGCTAACCAATAACGGATGCCCCGAATCCAAGGATTTTGATTGCCGGGCCGCCCGATACGGGCGGCCCGGTTTTTTCATAACGAGCGCACACAGCCCACGCGTCCGGCGCCCCATCTGTCATTTATCGCACGGCCAACCGCAAACACGAGCGTTTTCCACCGTACCAAAGGCTTGCGGCAGGGCCACAGGCACGCCAGGCAATGTCCCAAGCCTCGTCTTGCCGGGCTCCGGCTCGACTCGCGCCTGCCGCGGACGGGTCCCATAGGGTGCGGCGTGCATTTTTTCGAGTATTCTGCACGACAAGTCGTGTGCATACGCATCGGAAGCGTTAATCAACATCTCCAGGCGCCTTTATATTGCGTTTTAGAACAAACATCGTGGTCTCGGGGGCCCAAACATGGGCTTCAGGGGCGCATCGGCAGGCATAAATAGCTTCAGGGTCCGTATGTTGCAAAATTGCGGCGGTGCCGACAGCACCACGATGCAGAAAACTCCGCTTTTTGCACGGCGCAGACGGGGGTAGGTACGGGCAAAAGCGAGCTGAGGCGTTAATTTATGCATGGCGGCGATCGTTCTATGCAAATTAAGAAGTGCAGTTACCGTACCGAGCTTTTAGAACAGTGGTTGTGGCGTATGGGCGACCCCAGCTGCGGTGCCCGGGCGGCCCTACACCACGTTTCCGCCAGTCCTCACCGCCGTTCGTGCACAGGCACGCACGATACGAGAAACGGTACTTTTGCCAATCCCCGTATATCGCTCAATCTGACGCACCGTAAAGCCGGCATCGTGCAATCCAAGGATAACGATATTGCGCTGCGCCGGCGGTGCGGCTTTAACCCCGCGGAGCGGAACCCCGAGCCCCTTCGCCAACTTTTCGGCAAAGGCGTGCCGCTCCCACTCCGTCTCTTCCATATCGGGCATCGCTGGCTCGCTGCCGTCGGACGTCGAAAGCGAATGGGCAACAAAGCCCTCGGCAGAACCAAAAAGTTCAAGCACGCAAGAATGATCAGAAAATCCCCTCGTCATATCGTTGTCATAGGCCCGTAGATACTCGGCAAAGCTGCTCCACGGATAGCGCTCAATCAGAGCAATACCCGCCTCCTGCGGGCCAGCGTGTACAGAGCGAATAGCCTCCATCACCTGCCAGTCGGTATCGAGCGAGCGGCGCTCAAAACGCTCACGAAACAGGCAGCCCGCGCGCCCAGTGCGCTTATTAAACCGACGAGCATACGTCAACAGCAGCCGCTGCATGGCCGCGCTCATTTCGTCCTCGTAATCCAATAGCACCAGATCCACGTGGTCGCCCATGAGACACCACGCCACAATCGTCACCCGGGTATCGCGGCAGCACTCACGCATCAGTTCCAGGAACTCCCAGCGATCTGCATCGTTCTCAAAGATCAGTTGCTTGCCTGTACCGCGGGCACAGACATGATAAAAGCCGGTAACCGTTCTCCAAACGCGCTGCATGACGCTCCCTTCGCCGGGATCTGCTTGCCATCCAATACAGCACGATTGAAGCGCGCCATCAAAACATTCACGCAAAACAATACACTCGCGCGGCCAAAGGCAGTATACAGGCGGCGAACGGCATCATAGCTACAGGTCAGACAACGCGACATAGTCAAAAGCTTGAACAGAACCGACCCCCTTCAGCGAACCGCACAGCCGCAAACAGCTTTGTTAAATCGTTTCAATTGAAAGTTCCGCGCATCTCGCTACGAAAACTGAGCCGTTCGCCGAATATTCCGTGCATTTCGCGGTATTATAGGGGCTGCATGTCATGTCCCTTTCGAAGGGTCGCCCGGCAATCGCCAGCCACGACCCCCAGACGGGACGCCAACACGATAGAGAGGAGAGGCATGCAGTACTCACAGGAAGTGGAGAACATGTGCCCCGTTGCCAAGGGTGCATACCACGGCCCCGCGCCCATCCCCGAGGAGGGCAAGTGGGTCCAGGCTAAGGAGATTTCCGACATCTCCGGTCTTACGCACGGTGTGGGTTGGTGCGCACCTCAGCAGGGCGCCTGCAAGCTCACGCTGAACGTCAAGGACGGCATCATCGAGGAGGCCCTCGTTGAGACCATCGGCTGCTCGGGCATGACCCACTCTGCCGCCATGGCTTCCGAGATCCTTCCCGGCAAGACCATCCTCGAGGCCCTCAACACCGACCTCGTCTGCGACGCCATCAACGTTGCTATGCGCGAGATCTTCCTGCAGATCGTTTACGGCCGCAGCCAGACCGCGTTCTCCGAGGGCGGCCTGCCCGTGGGCGCCTCCCTCGACGACCTCGGCAAGGGCCTTCGCTCTCAGGTCGGCACCATGTTCGGCACCAAGGCCAAGGGCGCTCGTTACCTCGAGCTCGCCCAGGGCTACGTCACCCGCATGGCTCTCAACGACAAGAACGAGATCATCGCGTTCGAGTTCCTGAACCTCGGCAAGTTCACCGACGCCGTCAAGGCCGGCAAGACCCCCGAGGAGGCCATCGCTGGCGCTATGGGCCACTATGGTCAGTGGGAGAACGCTGCCAAGTACATCGACCCGCGCACCGACGAGGAGACTCACTCCGTCGCCAGCGTGTTCCCGGTTCACGAGTAGAAAGGGAGGGAAATAACTATGACTGTTACGTTCGAAGGTTACGAGCGCCGCGCTGACAAGATCAACAAGTGCCTCGCCGACAACGGCATCGCCTCCCTCGAGGAAGCTCTGCAGATCTGCACCGACAAGGGCTTCAACCCGCGTGAGATCGTCAACAACACCCAGTCCATCGCCTTCCAGAACGCCGAGTGGGCCTACACCCTCGGCTGTGCTCTCGCTGTCAAGCGTGGCGCCAAGACCGCTTCTGAGGCTGCCGCCATCATCGGCGAGGGCATCCAGGCCTTCACCGTTCCCGGCTCCGTCGCCGAGGACCGCAAGGTCGGTCTGGGCCACGGCAACCTGGGCGCTATGCTGCTCTCCGACGACACCGAGTGCTTCGCCTTCCTGGCCGGCCACGAGTCCTTCGCTGCCGCTGAGGGCGCTATCGGCCTGGCTCTGAACGCCAACAAGGCTCGCAAGAAGCCGCTGCGCGTTATTCTCAACGGTCTGGGCAAGGACGCCGCTCAGATCATCGCCCGCATCAACGGCTTCACCTACGTGAAGACCCAGTTCGACTACTTCACGGGCGAGCTCAAGGTCGTCGAGACCATCCCCTACTCCGATGGTCCCCGCGCCGCCGTCAACTGCTACGGCGCCGACGACGTCCGCGAAGGCGTCGCCATCATGTGGCACGAGAACGTCGACATCTCGATTACCGGTAACTCCACCAACCCCACGCGCTTCCAGCACCCCGTCGCTGGCACCTACAAGAAGGAGCGCCTCGAGGCTGGCAAGAAGTACTTCTCCGTCGCTTCTGGTGGCGGCACTGGTCGTACCCTGCACCCGGACAACATGGGCGCCGGCCCTGCCTCTTACGGCATGACCGACACCATGGGCCGTATGCACTCCGACGCCCAGTTCGCCGGTT
>CAJMPE010000132.1 GCA_905215275.1 uncultured bacterium
AACGGCGGCGCAGGCAGCGCCAGCGCACTTTCGAGCTCCAGGAGCGCCTGATTGGTGCGATCGTCAGCATACCCCGTGCGCATCATGTAGCGCATGAGGGCATGGCGCGCATTTTTGGAAGCCATATCGAGCAGGCGGTGCTTTTCGCCGCGCTGCGGCCTATGGAGATGGCAAGAGCGTTCGCGCTTGCCCGCAAGCCACTCCCCCAACGCTTCAGCATCCTCAAGCTCGACAGAGAGATTGATCTCGGCTGGAATATCGGCCGTCTCGTCGTAATAGCGCTTAAGAAAACCCGCTTGAAGCTCTTCCTCGTCGACATCCAGGCCTTTATCGAGGATGAACTCACAAGTTCGAACCGTTCGGCCCTCGCGAACGACAAAGACACAGGCGGCAGAGATAGTCTCTTCGCGATAGAAGCCGATGACGTCGATATCGACGCTTGATGGAAAAACGACCTGTTGGCGATCGTCCAGGCCCCTAATGACTTCCAGACGACGCTTGACGCGCGCCGCACGTTCAAAATCGAGCGTCTCGGCTGCCTCCGTCATCTCGGACGTAAGCTCGTCGACGACATCCTTGCGATGGCCCGACAAGAAACGTTCGACACGCTTGACGTTCTTGGCATAGTCGGCAGGGGAAATTGCGCCGACACATGCGCCCGGCCCGCGCCCGACATGGTAGTCAAAGCAGGGACGCCCGTTTTGCGCGCAAATCATATTGACGATGTCTTCTTCGCCCTTATGAGATTCGACGATGCGGCGGCAGCGGCGCCACTCCGCACAGGATGCCGAGCAAATTGGAATAACCTTGCGTAGCGTATCGATGGTCTCACGCGCCGCACGGCTATCGGTATAGGGGCCAAAATAGCGCGTTCCCGGTTTATGACGCTCTCGCGTGTATTTAATAGCCGGAAACAAGTCGCTCTTGGTAATGGCGATAAAGGGATAGCTTTTATCGTCTTTGAGATCGACGTTAAAGTACGGATGGTACTGGCCAATCAGATTGCGCTCGAGCACCAATGCCTCGTGCTCGGTCTCCACCACGATATAGTCGAAGCTCGCCACCAGCTGCATCATGAGCGGGATCTTTTGACGCTCGTCCTGCAGCGTCACGTATTGACGCATACGGGCACGCAAGTTTTTTGCCTTGCCCACATAGATGACATCGCCCTTGGCATCTTTCCAAAGGTAGCAGCCGGGTTGCGTGGGAACGCGCGAAACCTGCTCGGCAAGTGTTGGAATGTTGTCGTGACCTGCCACGCGCACCTACTTGCGACGAAGCAGCGCCGAGACCTCGGGCATCTTAAAGACGAAGGCGAGGCCAAAAGTTACAGCGAGCGAGATGACGCCTGCAACACAAACGTAGCCCAGGGTAATGAGGATCGAGCTGCCAAGCGCTCCGACAAAGTGCTCAAGTGCCCACATGACGCCGGCGCCCGCGGCAGCGCCCAAGCCACCGAACAGTAGGCCGAAGAAACCGCCATGCAGGATAGACTTGACCTGAAGGCCATGCAGACGACGGCGCAGCCACCACAGTGAGCATCCGACCAAGACCACGTAGTCAACGACGTACGAAAGCGCAATTGCCGGCATACCGTAGCCCAGCACCACGCCAAACAGCAGCACCGAACCGGCCTGACCGATAGCGGAGTACAGGCAATAGCGGCTATAAGGTTTCATATCGAGCAGGGCCGAAAAGCTCTTCTGCATCAGCACGACCACGCCGTAGAGCGGCAGGGAAAGTGCCAGATAGATAAGGAACTCCGACACCAGCGCCACACCGGATTCATCGAACTTGCCGGCGCAGTAGATCATGTTGAGCGGACGGGCGAAGACGATCAGATACATCGCAAACGGAATCAGGAAAAAGAGCATCTGGGCGACACCGCGCGAAATGCCCGTGCGGACGCTGTCGTAATCCTTCTCCTGCGCATCGTGAGAGAGTTCGGTATAGAGTGCCGTCGAAAGCGAGGCGGCGATCAGCGCATAGGGCAATGTGTACCACAGGCGCGCATATGCGATGACGGAAGGGCCGGTCTCGGGCTGCACCACCAGCGCGGCGGCATTGGTAATGGAGGTCGAGACAAACATGCACACCGTGGCGAGCAGCGTCGGGATACCAAGCGCGATCGTCTGTCGCAGCGCGGGATCCTTAAAGTCGATATGGATATGAGGATGCACGCCATGCTTGCCAAGCGCGGGAATCTGGCAGGCCATCTGGACAAAGACGCCGAGGGTCGTACCAGCTGCGATCAAGATAATACCGGCCTGCCCGCCAAATTGTGCAGACACGGGAGCAAAGCCCATAAAGCTGGCGATGACGATGACATTGTTGAGAACCGGGGCAAACGTCGACCAGAAGTAGTCGCGATGTGCGTTGAGAACGCCCGAGAACACCGAGCCCAAGCCATAAAACAGAATTTGGATAGCAAAGAAGCGGAACATGAACGCAGCGGTATCCATGCTGCCGCCATCGCCCGAAAGGAACGACTGCGTCCAAATAAAGCCGGGAGCAAACACGGTGCCCAGCAGCGAGATACCGCCCAGCAGCAGAAGCAGAATACCGAGCAGATTGCCGACATACTCGTTCGATGCCTCACGGCCCTGCTCGCGCCTCACGCCCATATACACCGGCAAAAACGCCGTAACGAGCATGCCGCCCATCACGAGCTCGTAGAGCATGTTGGGCAGGTTGTTGGCAACCTGATAGGAGGACGAGAGCAGCGACATGCCGATGGCGGCCGCCATGGCCCACGTGCGGATAAACCCGGTGACGCGCGACACGATGGTCAGCACGGTCATGAGGCCAGCAGAACGACCAACCGTGGAGTAGTCCGACGAACCCATATCGTCTACGTCGTCCTGAGAGTCCTCATGAACCTCATCTTGTGGCAGTAAATCGTCCACGACGGCAAAGGAGCCGGTCATCGCAAAGGGATCGTCAACCAAAACGGCGTCATCAGCAGGTGCGACGTCATCGCTGTTCGGCATGTTGTTTCCGGATACGGCATCATCATCGAATATGGCATGGTCGCCAAACACCGTGTCAACTTCTTTGGCAGCGACGGTTCGGGCAGAAAACGACAGAGGGTCCCAGTCGTCATCACCGTCGATGGCCACGCCCTCGACGGGATCGGTCGAACCAAGCGGCGACCATTCGTCATCCGAAAGAAGCGGTTCGCCATCATCATGAGCCGCGGGCTTGGCGGAACGAGCGGCAGGAGCGCTCTGCGGTGTGCTCTTTCCCTGGGCTGCCATCAAAAACACCGCCGTCTCATCGGGACGCGGCGCACGAGGAGCCTCGGAGGCGATCGGCTTCACGCTGGCGCTCGATTGAGCGGCGGCCAAAAAGACAGCCGTCTCATCGGGACGAGCCGAAGAAAGAACCGTACGGGGAAGCGCCGTGCCGGCACCGGCGGCACGCAAGTACACGGCCGTCTCGCCCGGGTCAGCGGCAGCGGACCAAGCGTTTCGAATCTCGTTATCGAACGAAGTGGCCTCGGGCGCGGGCGCCTGAGGAGCCGACCCTTTTGCAAAGTGAGCTCCGCGCTTTGATTCTTCCTGCGGCATCGCTCAGTCCTCTCTCGTGATCGGGGCAACCGTCGCCCCGCAAAATGCAACTAAGTCATCGGGAGCAAGCTCAAGCTGATAGCCGCGCTTGCCACCCGAGATAAAAATGGTATCCCAAAGGACGCATGTCTCATCGATCAGCGTCCGAAAGCGTTTTTTCATACCGACCGGGCTGCAACCGCCGCGGACATACCCCGTCGCGGCAAGCAGATCTTTGACATGCATCATGGTCAGCGACTTTTCGCCTGCGGCACGCGCGGCGGCCTTGAGGTCGAGCTCGTCGGCAACGGGAATGCAGCACACGACATGGTCGTTGGACGGCGGCGTGCAGACCAGGGTCTTAAATCCCTGACCGGGCTCCTCGCCAAGCTGCTCGGAAATCGCGACGCCCAGCCCCGACGATTCGTCGCCATCGTCTTCGTACGTATGGAGAACATAGGAGATGCCGGCGCTTTCCAGCTCGCGCATCGCATTGGTTTTTGGCGTCTTAACAGCCTTTGCCATGGCACATCCTTTCCCTCGCAGAGCGACGCAAGGATTAAGTATAGGGCCAATTCCGTCGCATATGCCATCTCGACACACAGAAGCGCCACCGAATCAGAAGGAATCGGTGGCGCGTCGGTACTACAACGTCTCTTTACTGCGCGTCGAGCTGCGCCTGACGCTCACGGTCACGCTTGAGCAGCGGCGCCAAGAACTTGCCCGTGTAGCTCTGCGAACATGCCGCGACTTGCTCCGGCGTGCCCGAGACCACGACGGTTCCGCCGCCATTGCCGCCCTCGGGGCCCATATCGATCAGGCGGTCGGCAACCTTGATGACATCAAGGTTGTGCTCGATCACCAGAACCGTGTTGCCCGCATCGACCAGGCGCTGCAAAACGTCGAGCAGCTGACGAACATCCTCAAAATGGAGGCCGGTTGTGGGCTCGTCCAAAATGTAGAACGTCTTGCCTGTCTGACGACGATGAAGCTCCTTGGCGAGCTTCACGCGCTGCGCCTCGCCGCCCGAAAGCGTCGTAGCGGGCTGGCCCAAGCTCACGTAGCCCAGACCCACGTCATATAGGGTCTGCAGTTTGCGCTTAATCTGCGGGATATTCCCAAAGAAAGCCAGTGCCTCGGTGACACTCATGTCGAGCACATCCGAGATCGTCTTGCCGCGGTAGGTAACCTCGAGCGTCTCGCGGTTATAACGCTTGCCGCCACATACCTCACAGGGGACATAGATATCGGGAAGGAAGTGCATCTCGATCTTAATCTGTCCATCACCCTTGCACGCCTCGCAGCGACCGCCGCTTACGTTAAAGGAGAAACGTCCCGGCGAGTAGCCGCGCGCCTTCGACTCCGGCGTGCTTGCAAATAGCGCACGCAGATCATCCCACAGGCCAATATAGGTCGCAGGGTTCGAGCGCGGCGTGCGACCGATCGGTGACTGGTCGATATCGATTACTTTATCGATGCACTCAATGCCCTCAATCTTCTTGTACGGCCCCACGGGACGCGTCGAACGATGGATGGCATTCGTAAGCGCGGGCGCGATCGTATCGGTGACCAGGGAGCTCTTGCCCGATCCCGAAACACCGGTAACGACCGTGAGCGTACCGAACTCAATCTTGGCGGTAACGTTTTTGAGGTTATTAGCGCGGGCACCCGTGATCTTAAGACAGCCGCGGCCGGGCTTGCGGCGCTCATCGGGCACGCGGATCATCCGCTTGCCGGTCAAATAGGCACCCGTCATGGAATCGGGGCATGCCATGATATCGGCAGGCGTTCCCGCGGCGACCACGTGTCCG
>CAJMPE010000133.1 GCA_905215275.1 uncultured bacterium
CCGAGAAGATGACGTCTTCCATGGCCTGGCCGCGCAGCTGCTTGGCGCTCTGCTCGCCCAGGACCCACAGGATCGAGTCGGAGATGTTCGATTTTCCCGAGCCGTTGGGACCGACGATGACGGTCAGGCCCGGCTCAAACGTCATATGGGCGCGGTCGGCAAACGACTTGAACCCTTTGAGCGTGAGGGACTTGAGATACACGGTTCCTCGCTTAAACAGGCTTCTTGTTGAGAATCACGCCGTTGGTGGTGTAACCCATGCGGTCGAGTGCCTCAAGCGCGGCAGCTCCCTCGGCCTCCTTCTTGGAGGAACCGGTGCCGCGGCCCTGGCGGATACCGTCGATGAGCACCACGGCGGTAAAGGTCGGTGCGTGTGCTGGGCCCTCAGAGCCAACGAGCTTGTACGCCGGAGGCTCGTGGCCGTCGGCTTGCACGCACTCCTGCAAAAACGACTTGGGGTTCGCAGGATGCTCGGCACGTTCGGAGGCAAGGTGCGGCTTAAGCGTACGGTGGATAAAGTCCGCCGCAACGTCCCAGCCGGCATCCAGATACAGCGCGCCCACGAGCGACTCGTAAACGTTCTCGAGGGCCGAATGCAGGCCGCGCGCGCCCGTGCCGGTCTCGGAGGCACCAAAGATGATGATGTCGTCGATGCCCAGCTCATGGGACACCTCGGACAGCGTGGCACCCGAGACGAGCGACACCTTCAGGCGCGTAAGCTTGCCCTCGTCAAACTCCGGATAGGACTCAAAGAGCGAGCGGGCAACCACGGCGCCCAAAATGGAATCGCCCAAAAACTCAAGGCGCTCATAACTCGCCGAGACGGGCTGACCTTCAACGGCAGAGGGGTGCGTGAGCGCCGCGCGCAGCAGCACCTTGTTATTGAACTCGTGGCCCAGGATTTCCTGGGCGCGCGCGAGTCGTTGAGATAAAGCCAAGACTTAGGCCTCCTTGGCGTTTTCAATAGCGTCGACAGCGTCGGCGACAGAGTTGAGCGACAGCAGGGTCTCGTCATCGATCTCGAGGTCGAACTCGTCCTCGATGGCCGTCACCAGCTGCAGACGCTCGAGCGAATCGGCATCGAGATCGTCAAAGGTAGTCTCGTCGCTAATGTCGGCGACATCGACGCCCAGAACGTCAGCGGCGACTTCGGCGATCTTATCGAAGATTTCGGAGCGGTCCATAGCGCTTCCTCTCGTATTGCGTGAACAACAACGCGCTGGCGCCGCAAGTGCAGCACCAAGACACGGTTTTGATTCTACCCCACGACGAAGGCCGCGAGGCACATAACAGCGCTCTAACTCGCTCCTACAAAACGATGCCGTCCATAGAATTGGCGACGTTCTCGACCAGCCCGACGCGCACGGCCTCCGCCGCGGCGAGCGTACCGTTTTTAACGGCCTCGACCGAGGTGGCACCGTGGCCGATCAGCACCACGCCACGCAGGCCCAGCAGAATGGCGCCGCCCTTAGCATCGCCCGAGAGCTTTGCCTTAATCTCGCGCATCTGCTTTTTGATGAGCAGCGCGGCAATCTTAGTGCCGAGCGAAGCCATAAAGGCACCCTTGAGCTCTTGCAGCAAAAACTTAGCGGCGCCCTCGGTTGCCTTGAGCGCGATGTTGCCCGACATGCCATCGGCAACGACGACGTCAAAGTTACCCGAGGTCAGGTCGGTGCCCTCGCAGTTGCTCACAAAGCCGGGAACGGCGGCCTTCATGGCAGGGAAGCACGCCTTGGTAAAGTTGGAGCCCTTCTCATCCTCGGTGCCGTTGCCGAGCAGACCGACGCGGGGATGTTCAATGCCCAAGACGACGCGCGCATAGGCGCTACCCATCTGGGCAAAACGCACCATGTCGTCGACCTCGACATCGGGGTTGGCACCCATGTCGCACAGGACCGTCAGGCCGCCGGCGCGGTTGGGCAGTGCGTTGGTGAGGCACGGACGTACCGGTTGCTTCTTGCCCTCGGCCTGATACCTAAACGGCGTCACGTAGGCGGTAGCGGCAGCGGTCAAGGCGCCGGTGGAGCCGGCAGAGAAGAACGCATCCGCGTTGCCCTTCTTAATGGCGCGACAGGCAAGCACAATCGAGGACTTGCGCTTGGTCATCCCGGCTCGAATGGGATCGTCATCCATGGCGATGACATCGGGCGCCTCCAAGGCCTCAACGCGAGCGTGAGCCGCGGCAAAGGGGTTCACGATCTCTGCAGGACCGACGGCCAGGACCTCGATATCGGGATCCGCCGCAAGCGCCGCCTCGATACCGTCGAGGACAACCTGAGGCTTCTCGTCTCCGCCCACAACGTCTACACAAACGCGAACGTTACTCATATACATGCTCCTTATACAAAAATGGCCGACTCATTGAGCCGGCCATTGTGGTTCCAGTTGGAACGGCATCGCATCCAGAGTATACAGTTACTCGGTAACGATGACCTCGCGGTCCTTGTAGAAACCGCAGCTGGGGCACACGTGGTGCGGGAGCTTGACAGCGCCGCAACGGGGGCACGTGGACTGAGCCGCAGCCGAGATCTTCATGTTGGCGGAACGACGGGTATGGGGGCGGATACGACCCTGCTTTTGTTTAGGTACGGGCATAGTGACCTTCCTTATGAACTATCCAGTGTGGCGATTACGCGCAAGTAGCGATACTACCACAGTTTTACTCGTCAAGCTTGAGATTCTTCAATGCTGCAAATGGATTTTCCGTGGCAGCGGCCCATTCGGCCTCTGCTTGAGCGGCGCAATCGCATTGCTCGACGTTGAGATTGATGCCGCACGTGGGGCATAGGCCGCGACAATCGGGCTTGCACAGGACAACGAACGGCGTGTCCATGACAACGGCATCGTTGATGGGCTCACCCAGATCGACGATGCGATCCTCGCCTAGAAGCTCGTAGCCGTCCTCATAGGCCTCGGGGTCCTCGGGCTCGTTAAAGAGATAGAATTCCTCAATCTCACCGGCGATATCAAACGAAGCGGGCTCCAGGCAACGGTCGCACTCACCGGTTGCGTGCGCGCGGACCATGCCCGTAAGCAGAACACCGGTGCCGGCATTGGTAAAGACCACGTCGTAGTCAATGCCGTCCTGCAGCTGGTACTCCTTCTCGCCCACCGTATAGGCGGCGACATCGACCTTGCCGGTCAGCGGATACGAGTCTCCGGGAAACTCGAGCTGCTCGGAAAGATCGACGGTAACGTTCGGGAACTCAGCCATTACCACTGACCATTCTGCTGGGCGGCACCCTCGTTGAGCTGCTGGCGACAACGGGTGACGGTGCCGGTCAGGCTCTTGAGGTTCTCCTCGAGGTGCGTAAAGACCTGCTCGGCGTAATCCTCGGCGGCATAGCGAGTCTCGCGCTCATACTGCTGGGCACGGTCGCGGATGTCGTCGGCCTGCTGCTGCGCTAAGCGGACGATCTCCTGCTCGCCGGCAATGGTGAGGGCCTGCTGTTGAGCATCGGCGATGATGGAATCGGCCTGAGCGGCGGCGGAAGCCATAAGCTCCTCGCGCTCCTTGAGGATACGGCGGGACTTCTGCCATTCCTCGGGATAGCTCATGCGGATCTCGTCGAGGATGTTAAAGAAGACGTCGGCGTCGATAACCTTCATCTGGGCGTTCTTGCCGAACGGCGTCTTAGCCTCTTCGATGAGCCCCTCGAGCTCGTCGACAAGACTCACGATCCTGTCGCCAGGAAAATTCTCGCCCGGCATCCGGTCTCCTTTCATAGGTAACATATCATCGTGTTAGTTTACCACATGCCACCAGGCATTAAAAAACGTCACGAAAAGCGATGTTTGAGCGCCTTGACCACATTGGACGGAACAAAATTAGAGACGTCGCTACCGAGCGAGGCAATCTGGCGAACCACCGAGCTCGAGATATAACCGTACTGCGGCGCACTCATGACAAAGATGGACTCCAGCTCGCTATCCAGGCGGTAGTTGAGGTCTGCCTGCTGCAGCTCGTACTCAAAGTCGGTCATGGCACGCAGGCCCTTGACCACGGCTCCTGCTCCCTGTTCGCGGGCAAAATCGACCAAGAGCCCGGTGAAGGGCAGCACCTCGACGCCGTCAATATCACCGAGCGCCTCACGGGCCAGCGCCACGCGCTCGTCGAGCATAAACGTGGTGCCGACGCCGTTTTTGCCCTGCGACTCGGCAACGGCCACGATCACGCTGGGAAAGATGCGGCGGGCGCGGCGGATGACGTCGATATGGCCAAACGTGATGGGATCGAAGGTGCCCGGGACAATCACGCGGTTGATGGTGTCATTCATGGGCGTCCTCCAAAGGCGCATCCTCGTCATTGTCGCTGTCGTCGGCGTTGTCGGCCTCATTCGTGGCCGACCAGCGCAGCAAGTCAACCGAGGTTATGCCGTAGCGCTTCTCGCGCACGGTCTCAAAGCCGGCCGGGTGAGCGCCCGTATCGGCCGCGGCGTGCTCAAAGAGCGCGTAGGCGCCCTGTGCCAGCAAGCCTTGCTGAGCTAGGTTCTGTAGCAGCTCCTCAACCGGCTCAGCACCAAAAGCATAGGGCGGGTCGAGCAGGACCAGGTCAAAGGGACCGCCCGGCACGCGGCCGCGCGAGGCGCTTGTCAGCACGTCGCCCGTCACCACGCGCCAGCGCGCACGGTCGCGGCAGAGCGACTGAATATTCTTGGTAATCAGACGAGCAGCGTTGCGATCGATCTCGAACGTGGTGAGCGAGCGGGCGCCACGCGAGAGCATCTCGATGCCCAAGGCGCCGGAGCCGCCAAAGGCATCCAACACGCGGACCTCGTCCAGATCGAAGTCGAATGCCGACATGACCATAGATGCGCACGCCTCGCGCACGCGATCGGTCGTGGGGCGGGTGACATCGCGACCACGGGGCTCCTCGATCTTACGACCGCGCCATTCGCCGCCGATGATTCTCATCCTCCGCTGACCTCCTTAAAGATATGTCGATAGCGCGTGGCGACCGCGTCGAACCAGCCCACGCGGCGCGGGCGGCCGGTCGTGGCGCCGTATTCGCCCTTGTCGCCGCCGCGGCGGCGCAGCTCATCTCCCGCCTCGCCCAGCACCTCGCTGACGAAGGGCTCGGTGTTGGAGCCCACAGAGGAGGAGTACGCCTTGGTGACGCAGATCACGTCCTCCACAGCGGTGGGGGGGACGGCGGCCCCCACGCAGCCGAAGCCGGCCAGGGTGTGGGAGGAGGTGGTCATGGGGAAGATGCCCAGGTCGGGGTCCTTCATAGAGCCCAGCTGGCCCTCCAGCAGGATGGTCTTGTTCTGGGCCAAGGCCTCGTG
>CAJMPE010000134.1 GCA_905215275.1 uncultured bacterium
GCCTGCGCATGGAGCTCGACAGCATGCCGGTCGAGATCGACGCCACCACGCGTCAGCTCACCCAGCTGCAGATCGAGGAGCAGGCGCTCATGAAGGAGACCGACGACGCCTCCAAGGAGCGTCTGGAGGCCCTGCGCCAGGAGATCGCCGAGGTCCAGGAAAAGCTCAACGTGCAAAAGGCCGGCTGGCTCAACCAAAAGAACGCCATCGACCACGTGCAGGAGCTCAAAGGACAGCTCGACGAGGCCAAGAGCGAAGAGGAGCGTGCGACGCGCAACGGCGACCTGGGCCGTGCGTCCGAGCTGCGCTTCTCCGTGATTCCGGGCCTGCAGCAGCAGATTCAGGATTCCGAGGCCGCGCTCGAGGCACAAAAGCAGCAGGACGGCGAGGGCCTCAACGAACAGGTGACCTCCGATGAGATCGCCGAGGTCGTGAGCGCCTGGACCGGCGTGCCTGTGTCCAAGATGATGCAGGGCGAGCTCGACAAGTTGAAGGGCCTGGAGGGCGAGCTGCATAAGCGCGTCATCGGTCAGGACGAGGCCGTCTCCGCCGTTGCCGCGGCCGTGCGCCGCAGCCGTGCGGGTCTCTCCGATCCGGACAAGCCCATCGGCAGCTTCTTCTTCCTGGGCCCCACCGGCGTGGGTAAGACCGAGCTCGCCAAGGCGCTTGCCGAGTGCCTGTTCGACGACGAGCGCGCACTCGTGCGTATCGACATGTCCGAGTACATGGAGAAGTTCAGCGTCCAGCGTCTGATCGGGGCGCCCCCGGGATACGTGGGTTACGACGAGGGCGGCCAGCTCACCGAGGCCGTGCGCCGTCGTCCCTACTCCGTGATCTTGCTCGACGAGATGGAGAAGGCCCATCCGGATGTCTTTAACGTGCTGTTGCAGGTGCTCGACGACGGCCGTCTGACCGATGGCCAGGGTCGCCAGGTGTCCTTCAAGAACACGATTATCATCATGACGTCTAACGTGGGCTCCAAGGCTATCGCCGAGCTTTCGGGCAAGGACGAGGAGGAGATGCGCCATCAGGTCGACGCCGCCATGGCTCAGACCTTCCGCCCCGAGTTCCTCAACCGTATCGACGACATCGTGGTGTTCCATCCGCTCGGCATGGCGCAGATCGAGAAGATCGTCGACATCCAGCTTGCCGACGTCCGCGCGCGTCTGGCCAAGGAGCGCATGACGCTTGCCATCACCCCGGCGGCCAAGCAGATGCTCGCCGTGGGCGGCCTGGACCCGGTCTTTGGCGCCCGTCCGCTCAAGCGTCTGGTCCAGCGCGAGGTCGTGGACGCCATCGCCGCCGCCATCATCGACGGCACGGTGCGCGAGGGCGATCAGGTGACGGTCGATGTCGATAAGGACGGCGGCTTTACCGTCGTGTGCGATAACACGCCGGCGGCCACCTACGAGGTCCCCGATGCCGAGTAGATTTTTGGGACATGCCTTAAAATCTGCCAGCCGTTTCTAAACGCCAAGGGCGGCGGATCCAATTGGGTCCGCCGCCCTTTTTCGTGCGACAATCGATGATGTCGAGCACGATTGCATGGCAAGGAGATATGCAGATGAAAGACGAGAACAAGACGAATGCACCGGCGACCGATGCCGCACCCAAGCCTGTGCCTAAGCCGGCGCCTAAGCCGCGCGACCCCTACATCCGTGCCGAGAACGAGGACGACGACGGCTACGATCCCTACAGCGATCGCCGCCCCGAGCGCGAGCCGATGTTCGAAGCCGACCCGTGGCGCTGAGTGCCACCCAAAAGGCACCAATAAGTTGCGGTGAAATAGGGACTGTTTTGCGGTTTGACCAGCAAAAACAGTCCCTATTTCACCGCAACTGCGTTAGGGATTTTTCTGCAGGGGGAGGGTAGTCAAAAAAGCCCCGTCCCAAATTGACTGCCAAATTGGCTGCTCGGGGAGTCGCATTCGAGCTCGGTTGTCCTCTTAGCCACTCGATATCCTTCGGAGCAATAATAGTGAAAAACTTGCTTAAGCGTTAATCAAGCTACACACAATCTTGCTCTCTAATTAATCAAGAATCAGTATAATTTTGATTAGCTAGAGAGCAAGATTGGAGAATCATGGCATTCAACGACTTGATCGCCCAGAAAATAAAGGACTTTGAACAGCAGGGGGTTCCGCAGGTCTTTGAGCGAGACCTTGATCTGGGAAACCCACAGGAGCCAAAGCGCGACAACATCGTAAATGTGGTTGTGGGGGCCCGCCGTTGTGGAAAGACGTATCGCCTGTATCAGGAGATGCAGCGGCTTCAGGGCCGGGGCGTCGAGCTTGACCGGATGCTTTACTTTAATTTTGAGGACGAGCGCTTGCGCCCGTATGAGCCATCGCTGCTGGCGGACGTGCTTGACACGTTCTATGCGCTGCATCCTGCTGCTCGAACCGAGGGCGCTTACATTTTCTTTGACGAGATCCAGGAAATTCCCGAATGGGGTGCGTTTCTGCGGCGTGTAGTCGATACGGAGAAAGCGACCGTCTATGTGACGGGATCTTCTTCTAAGATGCTGTCCTCAGAACTTAAGAGCGAGTTCAGGGGTCGTTCTCTTATACGAGAGCTTTTTCCGTTGAGTTTTTCGGAATACGTTCGGCATAAGACGGGGAGCGTTTTCGAGCCAGATGCGACCTTTTCCCCAAGCGATGCAGCGCTGCTTCGACATCATCTGATCGGATATCTTGAACGAGGGGGATTCATCGCGACGCTTGAGCAGACGCCCGCAGACGCGATTCAGCTGCTACAGGAATATGCTTCGCGAACGGTCGCTATGGACGTCATTGAGCGTTACGACGTCAAGAACCCTCGCTTGGCATCGCTGTTCTTGACGCGGTGTATGGCATCTTCGGGACGAGAGCTGTCAGTGAACAAAGTGTACAACGAGTTCAAGAGCAGACAGATACCCGTCAGTCGTAATTCGCTCAGCGATTTACTTGAGTATTATGAGGATGCCTACCTGTTATTTTCTGTGCCGGAGTTCACGCGTTCATTGGCAAATAACATGCGGTCTGCGTCTAAGGTCTACGCTGTCGACCCTGCGATGTTTGGAGCATTCTCTCCCGCATCAGCATTGGATCAGGGCCAGAGGCTCGAGACCGCAGTGTTCAATGCGCTAAGAAGAAGGACTCCCGCGGTGAGGACCGGCTCGGTCTGCCGCCTGCTGATCAAAGAGAAGAGCAAAAGCCATGAGGTGGACTTTGTGGCTGGGGACGCACTTCTCATGCGGGCTTACAGCCTGATTCAGGTGAGTGTGGATATGGCAAGTGAGAAAACGCGCGAGCGCGAAATTGCCGCGCTTGATGCCTCGATGGCCCAGTTCGATCTTGGCGAGTCGACAATCGTTACCATGGATGAGCAGGCCGATATTCCATGCGAGCACGGTGCGGTACACGTTGTGCCCGCATGGAAGTGGCTCCTTGCCTAATCATCTACGGATCTGTGGGGCCAGGACCTCCTGGCCCCTTCATCACGGTTGGGGAGCACCATGATGCGCCCGGCTAGTCCTGGGCTTTGATGCTCGGCATCAGAATCTGGGCGAGGTAGTCGCATTCGAGCTTGGTGGCAGCGTCGGCCTTGCCGTCTTTACCGACCAGGTCGTTTTTGATCTGGCTGTATGTGTAGCGGTTGCCGGTCGTGAGCTCGACAAGCTCAATCGCCGTATCCATGGGGTAGGTCGACACGGGGTCCTGCGTGCGTCCATTAACGGTTTGCGGAATCACGTACGGATAGACAGGACCGCTCGCATAGACGGTGTAGCCGTTACCTAGGCTGACCGTGCCCAAAACCGTATCGCCGTCGTCGGGCGTAAAGGTCTCGCCGTCGCGCACCGCGACGAGCGTCACGAGCGGTGTGTTGGTGTCGCCGTCCAGATAAATGCACAGCGTACTGCCGTTTTGCCAGGTGGCGACCTTGCCATACCACTCAACCGGAATATCGAGCTGATACAGGTCCGTCGCCTTGTGTCGAGCGTCGGCATCGCGGGCGGACTGTGCCTCGCTTGCGCTTACGGCGTTGACGGCGGCATCGCGGCGCGTAATTGCCGCCTGCTGGAGTATCTTTGCCGCGGCGGCAGAGCTCGCGCCGCCTTCCTCGGCATACTTGGCGGCGGCATCGATCTGGTCGTCAGTCACCGTGTCGGCCGAAGGCACCTTGAGCTTAAAGGTGGCCTGGGCACTCAAATCCTGCCCATCGCTCTTAATGGTGACCTGCGCCTTGGTGGTCGGGACAGTGTAGATGGTGCCGTCTTCCGCGATGGGGGATCCAGCAATGGAGAGCGTGTAATCGCCGGGCAGCAGCTTAATGCCGCGACCATGCTCGTCAACGTAGAGCGTTTCGCTCACGGAAGAACCGTCGGAATCCTGCCCGCTCACCTGTACGGGAATCTTGGAGCCAGTTGAGCAGTCGAGGCCCGCGGCATGCACGCCAATCTGCACCGACATCATCGTGTGCGCACTGGCGGCGACAGCGGCAGCCTGCTCTTGCTGGTATCCGTTCCAAGCCGCATAGCCCGCGCCGCCGGCGACGAGCGCGACGGCCACAACGCCGGCAACCATCAGGTTGCGGCGCTTGGGCGGCATCTTACGATGACGAACCTCGGCTTCGCGTGCCGAAGGGACGGACGGTAGGGGAATATCGCCCATGGCGATGGTCTCGTCCACGGCAGGCGCGGAGCCTAAGCCGGGGAGCTCGCGGGTGAGCGAGTCGTCGGCAGGCAAGCTGCGAAGCAGGATGGTCTCTTCTCCCGAGTCGGATTCCGGCTGGTCGTCGTCCTTGCTATCGTCCTCTTCGGCTTCGGCTTCGGCTTCGTCAGGAGCGTCTTTGGCGTCGCTGTCTTTGTCTTCGGTGTCTTCGCGTGCCTCGTCCTGCGCGTCGACGGCCGAATCGCTAAACGAGAGCTCGTCTAGCGCGATCTGGTCTAGGCTCTCCAGGGCCTCGGCACACGCTTCTGCATCTTGGGCCGCATCCTCTTGGCCCATCGTCTCATCTTTCATATATCCCCCAAGCTCAATATCGGGACAACACTGTACCCAAAAACGGGACCCTATAGGGCCGCCGCAGGATTTGAAATCCGATTTTATATATGCGCGTGTTTTTGAATGCAAGCGGGATGAAAAAAGCCCCCGGAAAGCGAGCGAAACGCTTTCCGGGGGCTCTGCGAGACATTGGATTGAAAAGCCTGGCGGGCGGG
>CAJMPE010000135.1 GCA_905215275.1 uncultured bacterium
TTCCCGCCGGCGACCTGGGTGTTGGCGGCCGCGAGGTTGCTTACCTGTTCGGTCAGTACAAGCGCCTGACCAACGAGTGGACCGGCGTCCTTACCGGCAAGGGCCTCTCCTTTGGCGGCTCGCTCGCCCGTACCGAGGCTACCGGCTACGGCCTGGCCTACTTTGTGGACGAGTACCTCAAGAGCCGCGGCGACTCCTTCGAGGGCAAGAACGTCGTCGTTCACGGCTCCGGTAACGTTGCCATCTACGCGGTCCAGAAGGTCTCTCAGCTCGGCGGCAAGGTGCTGGCCTGCTCCGACACCCATGGCTGGGTCGAGGATCCCGACGGCATCGACTACACCGTGCTCGAGCACATCTACAACAAGAAGCGCTCTGGCCATGACAAGGGCGTTACGCTCGCCATGTACGTTGACGAGAAGCCTAACGCCGTGTGGCACGAGGGCGACGGCCGCGGCGTGTGGCAGCTTCCCTGCGATATCGCGCTGCCCTGCGCTCGCGAGAACACGCTGCTGCTCGAGGACGCCCAGGCGCTCGTCGCCAACGGCTGCAAGGTGGTCGGCGAGGGCGCGAACATGCCCACGACCATCGAGGCCACGACCTACTTCCAGGAGAACGGCGTCGCCTTTATGCCCGGTAAGGCTGCCAACGCCGGCGGCGTGCTCGTGTCCGGCCTGGAGATGAGCCAGAACGCCGAGCACCTGTCCTGGACCTTCGAGGAGGTCGACGGCAAGCTCGAGCAGCTCATGCGCGGCATGTTCCACAACGTGGACGACACCGCCAAGGAGTATGGCCAGGAGGGCAACTTTGTCATGGGCGCCAACATCGCCGGCTTCCTGAAGGTTGCCGACGCCATGCTCGCCCAGGGCGTCTGCTAAATCCTCGCTCGATATAGCATGTGATGAGGCTCCCAGTCATCTTGGCTGGGAGCCTTTTCTATCCCGGAGGACTCTTCATAACTTGCGGTGAAATACGGACTGTTTAGCGTCCCAGAACGGCTAATCAGTCCGTATTTCACCGCAAGTTATGGATGGGTGGGTGGATTTTGTCCTAAAACGGTGTGCGGCCCCTCGTTTGGTACACTTAAAAGTACTGGACAAGTGAAGAGATGGGGGAGAACGTGCTCAAGTTCGGTACCTACGTCCGTGTTGGAAACGCGGCCGAAGCCTATGAGCTCTTGCAGAAGAACCGCAACAACAAGATTGTGGGCGGTGGCATCTGGATGCGCCTGGGTTCGCGTCGCGTGGCGACGGCGATTGACCTTTCGGCCTGCGGACTCGATCAGATCGAGGAGACCGAGACCGAGTTTCGCATCGGTGCCATGTGCACCCTGCGCCAGCTCGAGCGTCATGCCGAGCTCAACGCGCTTGTCAACCATGTCTTTGAGTTTGCCGTCCACGACATCGTGGGCGTGCAGCTGCGCAACACCGCCACGGTGGGCGGCAGCATTTACGGCCGCTTTGGCTTCTCGGATGTGCTCTCGGCTTTCCTGGCACTCGACTCCTATGTTGAGCTGACGGGTGCCGGCCGCGTACCGCTCGCGGAGTTCGTGCGGATGGGCTACGTGCGCGACGTGATCGAGCACGTCGTGGTCGTCAAGCATGATTACCGTGCGAGCTACGAGGCCGTGCGCAAGGCCGCGACCGACTTCCCCTCCTTAAACGTCACCGCCGCTTGGTGGGATAACACTTGGCACGTCACCGTGGGCGCCCGCCCACTGCGCGCGACCCTGCTGCAGGGCGAGGCATGCGGCCTTACCAGCGAGCAGCCTTCCGAGGATGAGCTTCGCGCCCTTGCCGCATCCGTGCGTGCCCTGAGCTATGGCACCAACCTGTGGGGCTCGGCCGAGTACCGCCGTCGCATTTCGGCGCCGCTTGCCGTGCAGGCCGTGCGCCGCGCCGCCGGCATCGAGCTTTCGGCCGCGCTTGCCCGCGAGCTCGAGACCGTGCAGATTCCTAAGTTCGCCACGGACGAGTATTCCTGCCGCCGCGTGCCCGGCGTCGATTCTAGCGAGGTGCGCTAATGGCTGCCAAACTCATCGATCTTTCCTTTACGCTCAACGGCCGCAAGGTCAAGGTTCAGATTGCCCCCGACACCATGCTCTTTGCGCTGCTGCGCGAGCAGGGCTGCGCGTCGGTGCGCTGTGCCTGCGAGACCACCAACTGCGGTCTGTGCACGGTGTGGCTCGACGGCGACCCGGTGCTGAGCTGCTCGGTTCCCGCCGCCCGTGTTGAGGGGCATACCATCACCACGCTTGAGGGCCTTAAGGCCGAGTCCGAGGCGCTTGCCCGCGCGATGGCTGCCGAAGGCGCCGAGCAGTGCGGTTTTTGCGCCCCCGGCCTCATCATGAACGTGCTGGCGCTCGCCCGCGCCGCCAAGGAGGACCCGAGCCTCGTCGCCACGCGCGAGGAGCTGTCGCGTCAGCTTGCAGGCAACCTCTGCCGCTGCAGCGGCTACGAGAGCCAGCTGCGCGCTATCGTGCGCTTCCTCAACGAGTCCGGCGTACAGGTGGGCTTTGAGATGCCCGAGCTGCCGGTCAACGACACCAGCTGCGACGGCATCACCTACAAGCAGATCACCCACAAGCAGCCCAAGAAGGACTCGAAGGCTCTGCTCGAGGGTCGTCCCGTCTACACGGGCGACCTGGTGCCCGCCGGCGCGCTCATTGTCAAACTCAAGCGCAGCCCCTATGCCCGCGCCAAGATCCGCTCCATCGACACGTCGCGCGCCTTAAAGGTGCCGGGCGTCGTGGGCGTCTACACCTACGAGGACGTGCCCAAACGCCGCTTTACCATCGCCGGCCAGAGCTATCCGCAGCCGAGTCCCTACGACCGCCTGATCCTCGAGAACCTGGTACGTTACCAAAACGAGGAGGTGGCGATCGTCGCCGCCGAGACCGAGGAGGCCGCCGACAAGGCACTCAAGCTCATCAAGGTCGACTACGAGGTGCTCGAGCCCTTGCTCGACTTTACCCAGGCACTCGATAACGACATTGTGGTTCACCCCGAGGGCGACGTGACCTTTATGTTCCCGCAGGGCGGCGACGTTGCTCGCAACCTGGTGTGCAGCGGTACCAGCGATTATGGCGATCTGGACGAGGCCTTCGCCCAGAGTGACATCGTCTTTGAGCGCACTTACACCAGCCAGGCCACGCAGACCGCGCCCATGGAAACCTTCCGTGCCTTCGCGACGACCGACGCGTTCGGCCGTATCTCGGTGACCACCTCGACGCAGGTGCCCTTCCACGTACGTCGCATGGTCGCGCAGTCGCTCGATATTCCGCAGTCGCAGGTTCAGGTTATTAAGCCGCGCATCGGCGGCGGTTTTGGCTCCAAACAGACGGGCTGCTGCGAGATTTTCGTGGCGTTCGTAACCCAGCAGACCGGCCGTCCGAGCTATTGCTGCTACACCCGCGAGGAGACCATCACCGCTGGCAACTCGCGCCATCAGATGCAGATGACCGTTAAGCTGGGCGCCATGAACGATGGCACCATCACGGCCATCGACCTGCACACGTTGTCCAACGCCGGCGCGTACGGCGAGCACGCCACCACGACGATCGGCCTCTCGGGTCACAAGAGCCTGCCCATCTACAACCACGTGAAGGCGAGCCGCTTTAGCTGGGACGCCGTCTACACCAACACCAACCGCGGCGGCGCGTATCGCGGCTACGGTGCCACCCAGGGCCAGTTTGCCGTGGAGAGCGCCGTCAACGAGCTCGCCGACATGCTGCACATGGACCCCGCCGACCTGCGCCTTAAGAACATCGTGCGCGAGGGCGAGATCATGCCGCAGTACTACAACGAGAAGCTCAACGCCTGCGCGCTCGACCGCTGCCTGCTGCGTGCGATGGACATGATCGGCTGGCGCGACAAGCCGCTGGCCGTGGACCTGGGCGACCGCGTGCGCGCCCTGGGCTGCGCGCTCACCATGCAGGGCTCGGGCATCTCCAACGTGGACATCGCCGGCATTGACATGCGCCTGGAAGAGGACGGCTTCATTACCATCGGCACCGGCGCCACCGATAACGGCATGGGCGTCGATACGATCCTGGCGCAGATTGCCGCCGAGGAGCTGGGCGTAGAGAGCTCGCTGATCGTGGTGCGCGGCGTGGACACCGACGTGTCGCCGTTCGACGCCGGCTCGTACGCGAGCTCCGGTACCTACGTGACGGGCCTTGCCGCCAAGAACGCCGCGACCGAGTTGCGCGAGAAGATTTGCGCCAAGGCCGCCCGGATGTGGGACGTTGACGCCGCCGACGTGGTCTTCGATGGCCAGTACGTGCGCCTGTCCGACGAGCGTGCCGCGCGCGAGCAGAACCGCTACCTCACGCTGCGCGACTTTGCCAACCTGTGTGTCAAGAACATCGCGGGCGGCGACGCGCTGACCTCGCACGCCTCTGCCTGCCTGCCCGTATCGCCTCCGCCGTTTATGGCCGGTATTGCCGAGGTCGAGGTCGACAAGGCCACTGGCAAGGTGACCGTGGCGGATTACGCCGCTGCCGTTGACTGCGGCACCGTGATCAACGAGGCGCTCGCGCGCGTCCAGGCCGAGGGCGGCATTGCCCAGGGCATCGGCCACGCGCTCTACGAGATCGTCGAGCATGACGATCGCGGACGCCTGCGCACCGGCAACTTTATGAGCTACAAGCTGCCCACGCGCCTGGATATCGGCAGCATTCGCGTGGCCTTTGAGCCGAGCTACGAGCCGACGGGTCCGTTTGGCGCCAAGTCGATCGGCGAGGTCGTCATCAACACGCCGCTCGCCGCCGTTGCCTCGGCCGTCGCACACGCCACCGGCCACCAGGTTCGCTCGCTGCCCATCACGCCCGAGAAGGCCCTGCTGGGGGAGTAGGCGAGGCGACGCAGCCCTTTGGCAAGCCCGGGGAAACTGCAGCCCACTTTTCGGCCGAATTGTGGGCTGCAGTTTCCGTTTGAGGCCCTTGGCGGAAAGTGCATCCCGGAATAGAGGCTCAAAACGGGTCGCAGTTTCCGGTTGATGGCTATAGCGGAAGCCGCATCCCATTCCGAGGCCCCAAACCGGGTCGCGCTTTCCGGTGCAGGATTCATGTGGTCGTGTTGCTTGGCTTCCTTGATAAGTTGCGGTGGAATAGTTCCTGTTTTGGAGGACTGGAGCCCCAAACAGGAACTATTTCACCGCAACTCATAGAGGGGGAGGGGGG
>CAJMPE010000136.1 GCA_905215275.1 uncultured bacterium
CAGCAGCCACGTCCGCATCCGTCATCTCCGAGCCATCCGACTCCGCATCATCGCCAGCCTCGTCCATGGGCACGCGCGTCTCGGCGGCACGGTCCTCGGCCTCGGCATGCAGCGCCGCGGCAATCGACGAATAGCTGTACGAATCACGCACCGGAAACGGACAGATGCCCATGCGCACGCCCGCCGCCTGGGGATATACCAACTCCAATGCATCGGGCGACGGGTCGGCGGGGCCGGGCGCGACCGGGCGATCGGCGGCGGGATCGGCACCCCCCGCCCCCGCCTCACCGCGCACGAGCCTGCCCTCGGCATCCAGCAAAGCGTTGGCCTCAAACGCCTGCTCGCCAAATGTAAAGTCCGAAAGCGAAATGAGCTCGTAGTCGCCCGGCTGGGAGTTGTCGAACACCAGGCGGTCGGCATCGAGCTGCGGCATGTCCAGAGCGTCGGTCGGCAAAATACGGCGCAGCACGTCGTAGGTCAGATCGGTCTCGACGTCGAAGGTCGGCGCCGTCACCTTGCCACGGCTCACGCCGGCATCCATCGCCAAGATCACCAGCTCGCGCGCACGCGTCATGGCGACATAGAGCAAGCGGGCCCGCTCCTCGAGCGAAAGCCGCAGGTCGTCGTTGCGCAGGCGAGCAAATGCCTCGGCGGGAGAACCCGTCGCACAGACGTCCTCCATGAGCTCCGGCGGCAGCCACAGCGACGTGCCCTTGCCCTTAAACGCATGCTCAAACTGCTTTTTGACGTCGTCGCCCTTCACAAAGGTTCCGTCGGCGAGCTTAACGCCGTCGAGGCGTGCCGGCAGTGCCACGACCTGTGCTCCGCCCTCGACGCGACCCATCTGTGCCGCACCCGAGGACTTACGCACGCCAAAGCACTCGGCGACCGCCACGACCGGATATTCCAGACCCTTGGAGGCATGAACCGTCATGATGCGCACCGCGCCGTCGCCCTCCTCGTTGAGGGCACCCGGAGCCTCCTTGCCCGCCAAGAAGCGGTCGAAGGCCAGCGCGATGGAACGCGGCGAGTTGCCGAACTCGGCCTCCTCCTCGGCCACGGCGTCGAGTGCCTTGAGCACGTTGGCGGCAATGGCCTTGCCCTCGGGACCACGCTGTGCCAGACGTACAAACCAGCCGGAGGCGTTGACCACGTCGTGCGCGATGGCGGCGAACGAATCGCGGCCCACGCGACGAAGCGCATACCGCAGCACCTCGCGGGCGCGCGTCACGAGCGGCAAGTCTTGCAAACCCGGCACATCGGAATCGCTCATGATACCCGCGTCGATATTCCGGCGCGAGGTCTCCCCCGTCTCGCTATCGAGCTTGGTCGCCAGCGCCAGGAACTCCTGGGCGCCGAGTGCAAACATCGGCGAGGCGAGCAGCGGCATAAGGCCCTGCGCCGTATCGGCCGGATTGGCGAGCGCACAAACCAGGGCGCGCACCGTCTGCACCTCGGCTGCTTGGGCAAAGACCGAGCCGCCCGCGATGACGCAGTCGAGCCCCTGGTCGCGGAAGGCCTGGGCGTAGACGTCGGCGTTGGTCATGCGGCCCAGCAGCAGCACCATGCCGCCCTGGGGCTGGCCGGCATCGGCAAGCGCGCGGAATCGCTCGGCGATCGCGCGGGCCTTGGCCTGTGTGCGCTCCTGCATACTGCCGCCGGCAACAAAGAGGGCCTGGCGGCGCGAGGCGTCCGCCACCAGCGTGTCCTTGCGGCCGTCGCTCGCCTCAAGATCCAAAAAGCCCTGCATCAGGCCGCCGTCATCGCCGTCGAAGACGCGTGCCACGTAACGCAGCACCTCGTCATGGCTGCGGAAGTTGCGCACGAGTTTGACGAGTTCGCCGGCAGGGGCATCGGCCACGGCAGTCGCCTCGGGCGCGGCAGACGAGCCCACCTTGCGCTCCTGACGACGGAACACCTCGACCTCGGCGCCACGGAAGCGATAGATGGACTGCTGCGCATCGCCCACGGTGCACAGCGCGCGCTCCCCCGCACCCGTCAGGTAGCGTATCAGATCGACCTGCATCTGGTCGGTATCCTGAAACTCATCGATCATGACCATCTTAAAGCGGCCCTCGTACGCAGCACGGATGGCAGGGTAATCGCGCAGGGCCTCGTAGGCCATACGCAGCAGGTCGTTATTATCGAGGGCGGACTGGGCAGCCTTCAGCGCGCGATACTCAGCCTCCACGGAACGGGCCAGGCCCACCAGCGCATCGAGCGCCGGGCCACCGCAGGCAAGCACGATATTGATAAACGCATCGGCGGCCTCGGCCTTGAGCAGCTCGACCTGCTCCTTAGGGAATGCCTTGCTCGCGCGCGGCATGGTGCACGACATCATGAGTCGCGCTGCATCGGCCATGGTCTTGCCGCTCGCCTCGAACGCGTCAATGGCGTCGAGTGCCATCTGCGCCTTCTCGGTCGCGGCCTTGCTTGCGCCCAGCGCCGCGCGATAGGCATCGGCGAGTGCCGAGGTATCGGCCTGCCCGCGCGCCACGCACACGTCGTCCATACCGCCCGGCAACTGGCTCGACAGCTCCAGCAGGTCGCGCACCAGGCCCTTGATGGTCGCGCCAGCGCCAAAGGAACCGCCCTCGCCCGCCATGGGATACCAGGCATAGAGGGCCTTGAGCGATGCCGCGAGCTCGGGGGCGGCATCGGGCGCCGTCGCGCGGGCCAACACATGCTCAACAGCCTGGTCCATAAGCTCGTCGGTATCGGTGAGCACCGTGAACTCGGGGTCGATGCCCAGCTCCAGCGCATGCGCGCGCAGGATACGCGAGCACATGCCGTGAATGGTCGAGATCCACGCGTCGTCGACGGTCAGTGCTTCCTCGTCCATGCCCTCGTCGATAAGCGCACGGCGCACGCGGTCACGGATCTCGGCCGCGGCATCTTTGGTAAAGGTAATGGCGAGCACCTGGTCAAGATGTTCAACGAACGGACCGGATTCAGGCGAGAGCGCGTAGACGATGCGACGCGTGAGGGTAAAGGTCTTGCCCGAACCGGCGCCCGCCGAGACAAACAGCGGACGGTCGAGCGTTTTGACAATCTGCAGCTGTTGCGGCATCAAAGTCGAAAGATCCATGGTCTACACGTCCCTCCTTACAAACGTTCCTTCGTGGTTATACGAGCAGCGCGCATGCGCGGCCTGAGCCGACGTCGGGTCGACGGCGGCAACGTTGCCTGCCTCGAGCTCGCGCAGGCGCTCGGCGATGCCGGCCTCAACGCGATCGAGCAGGGCGTCGAAGTCCATGCTGCCACCCTCGCCGGGGAAACCTTTCTTAAGGCCCGGGATGCGACCGTCGCCGCGCTCTTCCTCGAGCAGCTCGGCGCTCGCGGCACCGCGCAACGCCGGCTTGCCGCCCTTGGTCGAAAAGTAGAGCGCCGCGCGGGTGTCCAAATCCAGCGCCCGGCGCATGGCCTGGGCGTAGATGAGCGTTTGGGTATGTGGTGGCAGCCAGCGCGGATCGTCGATGGGGGCCTCGCCCGTCTCCTCGTCGCGCACCGTGGGGTCGGCGAGCTTAAACTCCTCAACGCCCGTGCGATGCTTGTAGTCGATCACCACGGCACGATTCTCGGCGTCCACGTCCACGCGGTCGATGCGCCCGCCAAGCGGCCAACCGGCATACTCGACCTTGAGCTCGTTGAAGGCGAACTCCAGGTAGCGCGGGGCAAAGGGGGCAAGTGCCTCGGACTCGTAGGCAAGCACACCCTCCAGCTGCGGCAAGATCTCGGCCACCTGGCGTTCCTCCACCGCAGAGAGCGGCACCAGCGGGCCCTCCGTGCCGCGCTTGCCGGCGTGCTCGGCCAACGTCTCGTCAAAGACCTCGTGCAGCAGCTCCTGGTCGAGCGGCTTGGCGAAACGCAGGTCGTAATGGGCCACCCGAATCCCGTCCGCCTCCATACGCGCAATGGCCTCGGAAGCAAAATTGCCGACCGTACCGATCGTAAGGACCGCAATCCGCTCCCCTTCCTTCAGGCAACGCCCCCGCCCGATTTCCATCGCAGCGAACGGCTCATCGCGCCAGGCGACGCCCGCTCCGTTACCGCGCGGATAGCGGATGGCGAAGGGCCGACCGGCCTCGAGCGCCGTAAACATCATGTTCCGAAGTTCCAGCTCGTTCATCGGCGCAGCCACCGTCAGATTGGGAACCGTACCGAAATAGGCCAGATCGAAAGCGCCGTGATGCGTCGCTCCGTCCTCACCCACCAGACCGCCCCGGTCAAGACACATGACCACCGGAAGGCGCTGGATCGCCACGTCATGAATCACATTGTCATAAGCCCGCTGCATGAAACTCGAATAGATGTTGCAGAAAGGCACCATGCCCGCAGCCGCCAGTCCGGCGGAGAAAGTCACGGCATGTCCTTCGGCGATACCGACGTCGAAACAACGCTCCGGCATCTCTTTCATCAGAATATTCCCTCCCCTGCAATCTTTTTCGCAATCTTATTGCTGACCAGGATCAGCACGACAGAGATCGCTGACTGTATCAAATCCGCTGCCGTCGCATAAGCGAACCGTCCTTCTGAAAGTCCCATGGTAAAGGAATAGGTCTGCATAATTTCAGAAGTCGCATTGTTGATCGCATTGCCGAAAATATAACTCTGGTCAAAGTTGGAGCCGCCCATTCCGCCGCCCAGCAGGCCTCCAATGGAAAGAATCAGAACGGTGACCACAGAACCCTTGATGCCCGGAAACGTGATATAGCGGATCCGCTGCAGCCTGCCCGCGCCGTCGATCTGTGCCGCTTCATACAGCTGAGAATCAATCCCGCTGATGGCAGCCAGGAAAATAATCGCCCAATATCCGGTGCTCTTCCACATCGCCAGGAAGGTTGCCACTCCCCAAAACAGGGAGGGCGATGTCAGGAACTGAATCGGCTGATCGATCCATCCCCAATCCTGCAACACCTGATTGACCAATCCCATGTCCGCATTCAGGAAAGAGTTCGCAATGGTATAGACCAGGATCCAGGAGATAAAATTCGGCAGATAGGTAACGGTCTGCACCACCTTTTTGAATTTCTGAACCTTCATCTCGTTCAGGAGCAGCGCCAGAATGATCGGCGCCGGAAACGTGAAAATCAGTTTCAGAACGCTCAGGACGATCGTATTGCGCAGGATCTCCGGAAACCGGTAATAGCTGAATAGTTCCTTGAACCATTTAAACCCA
>CAJMPE010000137.1 GCA_905215275.1 uncultured bacterium
AACGCAAAAGAAGAACGGTGACATCGTGTGCTCGGGCATTATCGAGAGTGCTCGTGCGGCGCTGGAAGCCGGTATCAAGGTAGGCCTGGGCACGGACTCGAGCTGCCCGTTCGTGACGCAGTACGACATGTGGCGCGAGGTGGCCTACTTTGCCAAGTACGTCAAAGTGAGCAATGCCTTCGCACTGCATACAGCCACGCAGGTCAATGCCGAGCTACTGGGCCTGGGTGACGAGACCGGTACGATCGAGTGCGGCAAGGCGGCCGACATTTTGGTGACGCGCGAGAACCCGCTCGATGACCTGTGCGCTCTGCGTGAGCCGATGCATGTGATGTGCCGCGGTGACCTGGTGCGCAAGCTAAAGGTCAAGCGCATCCCCGAGGTTGACGCCGAGCTCGACGCGATTATGGCCATGCCGGCAGAAGCGCTTGCCGAGGAGCTCGCTCGCGATGGCGTAGCGTAAGCGCTGGTGTGACGGGGCGACAGCTTTATCGAATGATGTCGCTCCATGCAAAAAGCCGAGGTCTCAACACGAGGCCTCGGCTTTTATTTTGTCCTATGGTGTAGCGGCTAGGAGCGCGTCTCCATCTTGGCGTGGCACTTGGGGCAGGTGACGCGGATCTTGCCCTTGCCCTTGGGGACGGACAGCATCTGGCCGCAGTTGGGGCACTTGAGGTAGGCCGTGGTCTTGCGACCCTTCCACATCTTCTTGGCCGTTCGCTTGGCGCGCTCAAAGTCCTCCTTGCTGGTACCAGCGGCACGCGAAGCGTTTGCGGCCGCAGTCCCGCCGCCCAAGCTGGCGACGAACTTGCCTAGGCCGGGGACGTTTGCGGTCGCCGTGACAAAGGCATCGTTCTCCTTGCGGCGGGCGTCGATGTTTTTGGACAGGCCACGCAGCACGCCGAGTACGATTACGGCGATGGCGATCCAGCTGAGCCACTGAATACGGGCCATCGATCCGATCATCGCGATGACGATTCCAGCAAAGCCCATCACGATGGTGAGCTCGTCGGCGCCGTTGCGACCCTTCATAAAGTCATTCATGCAGAACTGCCTTTCATTTCGCTGTGCTGCACGCTTTTATACCCCTTTTGGTGCATTGGGGACAGGTTAATCTGCACCAAGGTGGTGCAAACGTACCTGTCCCCCTTGCGCCAATTACTTGGCGAGTTTGTCGACGACGCGTTCGATCTCGGCGAGCTTGGCGGCTTTGAGCTCCTCGTCGCCCGATTCGATGGCCGAGGCGACGCAGCCCTCGATGTGTGCCTTCAACACATCGGCGTTGATGCGGGCGATAAGCGCCTGCGTGGCCATGAGCTGCGTGGAGATGTCGACGCAGTAACGGTCCTCATCGACCATCCGCAGAATGCCGTCGATCTGGCCGCGTGCCGTCTTGAGCATGCGGGTCACCGATTTATGGTCTGCCATCATGGCGGGTCCTCGTTTCTGGTCGATTTTCCGGATGCCCCGTCAGTTGCGGTGAAATAGTTCTTGTTTGCAGGCTTGAAGCGCTAAAACAGGAACTATTTCACCGCAACTTCTGAGGATTGAGTAGGCAGCGTCCTCTACGCGGCGGTCACGGACAGGGCGTGGAACTTCTCGCCCGCTCCCTCGACGGCGGCGGCGAGCTGCTCGGCGGTCACGGTGTCGGCGCACTCTACCTGGACGGTCTGGGTCTCGTGATCGGCGTCGGCATCGGTCACGCCGGCAACGTTGAGCAGTGCCGTCTCGACAGTAGCGTCGCAGTGGCCGCACATAAGGCCAGACGTTTTAACGATGTAGTTCATGATTATCTCCTTTTCGTTGAGTACCTAAAGTTGCGGTGGAATACGGACTAAATAGCGGTTTAGCTAAGCATGTTACGCCTTATTTCACCGCAACTGATGGTTTAAAGGTTCGCAGGCGCAGAGCATTGCTTACGACGCACACGCTCGACAGGCTCATGGCCGCAGCGCCAAACATCGGCGAGAGTTGCCATCCGGTGAGCGGGAAGAACACGCCCGCCGCCAGCGGAATGCCGATGCCGTTGTAGAACAGTGCCCAGAACAGGTCCTGCTTGATGTTGCGGATCGTGGCGCGCGACAGCTCGATGGCCCGCGCAACATCCATGAGGTCGCTGCGCATGAGCACCACGTCGGCACCCTCCTTGGCAATATCGGCGCCGGTGCCGATGGCAAGGCCCACATCGGCGCGCGCCAGGGCGGGGGAGTCGTTGATGCCGTCGCCCACCATGGCGACCTCGCCGCCCGCGTCTTGCAACTCGCGCACGTGGCGCTCCTTGTCGGCGGGAAGAACGTCGGCGATGACCTGTTCGCTGCTCAGCCCCACGCGGCGGGCGATGGCCTCGGCCGTCAAGCGGTTGTCGCCGGTGAGCATGCGTACGTCGACGCCGAGCTTGCGGAGTGCGGCGATGGCCTCGGCACTCGTTTCTTTGACCTCGTCAGCCACGGCGATGGTACCAACGAGTTTGCCGTTCTTAGCAAAGAACAGCGGCGTTTTGCCTGCTGCGGCGAACTCATCACCCAGCTTCTGCATCGAGCCGGACAGCGCCAGTCCGTTAGCGAGCAGCATCCGGCGGTTGCCCGCAAAGCACGGCACACCGTCCACAGTTGCGCGAATACCCTGTCCCTCTATCATCTCAAAGTCAGTGACTGAACGCTCCTGCGCGTTCTTCTCGCGTGCATAGCGCACGATGGCGTCCGCCAGCGGATGGTCACTGCGGCTCTCGAGTGACAGTGCCAGCGAGAGCAGGTCAGCCGACTCCACGCCGAACGACTTGACATCGGTCACGACCGGACGGCCTTCGGTTACGGTGCCGGTCTTGTCCATGATGACTGCGTTTACGTTGTGCAGATTCTCAAGCGCCTCCGCCGACTGGAACAGCACGCCGTTTTTCGCACCGACACCTGTGCCTACCATGATAGCGACCGGCGTAGCCAGTCCCAGTGCGCACGGGCACGAGATAACGAGCACTGAGATCGCACGGGTCAGCGCAAAACTCGGCGCTTCACCGACCAGCAGCCAGATAATGGCCGTCACGAGTGCGATGCCCATAACGACCGGCACGAACACGCCTGCCACCTTATCCGCCAGCTTGGCGATTGGCGCCTTGGACGCGCCTGCCTCCTCTACCAGACGGATAATCTGGCTCAGGGTCGTATCGTCGCCGACACGCAATGCCTTCATAACAACATAGCCGCTCTTGGACACGGTAGCACCGATTACGGTATCACCAACATGCTTTTCGACCGGCATACTCTCGCCGGTGATGGCGCTTTCGTCCAGATACGCACTGCCCTCGGTGATCTCGCCGTCAACCGGCACGGACTGACCGCCGCGCACGATAACGAGGTCGCCAACCTGTACCTGCTCAATCGGCAACTGCATGGTCTGACCGCCACGAATGACCTCGGCGGTCTGCGGACGCAGGTCCATCAGTGCCGCAATGGCTTCGCCGGTCTTGCGCTTGGCACGCGCTTCAAAGAACTTGCCGAGCGTTACCAGCGTCAAAATCATGCCTGCGGATTCAAAATACAGGTCGTGCATGAAGCTGTGGGCTGCCTCAGGCGTGGGCGCGAGCGCGATTTGAATCAGCGCGTAAATGCCGTACACGAGCGCCGCACCCGAGCCAACGGCGATAAGCGCGTCCATCGTCGGGGCACGGTGCAGCAGCGTTTTGAAGCCGTTGATATAATATTTGCGATTGATAATGACGATCGGCAGCGTGAGGATCAGCTCCGTGAGCGCCAGATTGAACATGCCGTCCATGCCTGCCGCATAGGACGGCAGCGGCAGCCCGACCATCTCGCCCATCGAGAAGTACATCAGGACAAGCATGAAAATCGCCGAAACGATAATACGGGTCTTCATTTCCTTCAGCGCCTCGTCCGCCTGCGGGCTTTGCGCCGGAGCCGATGTCTGCCTGCCGTCGTCCACCGCAGCCGTGTAGCCGCCGGACTCGACCGCCTTTATAATCGTCTGTGCGTCGCACGCGTTTTCGTCGTACTCGACCGCCATGCTGCCGGCAAGCAGATTTACCTGCACGCCGCTGACACCCGACACCGCCGAAACGCTTTTCTCCACATGGGCGGAGCAGGCCGCGCAGCTCATGCCGCCCACCCGAAACCGTTGTTTCATATCGCATCTCCTATCTATACCCCTCCCCCAAGGGAGGGGGTTCTCATTTACAGACACAGTATACACCCAGGGAACAGTCTTGTCAATAACAAAGTTAGTCTTGACGAACGCCCATAAAATATGGTATGATAGTTATAATTAATGGTAGTTGAAGTAGTCCATAGGACGAAGTAGACGAAAGTTTACTTCGTCCTATTTTTTTGCGTTCAGCTGCATTTCTATTCGTTATCAAAAAATATTTCACATACACAAAAAGGAGAAAACAAAATGCCAAAAAACAAATTTCAGGACGTTATTTACACCATTATCATGGCTTCTGTCATGGTATACGGCATGGTAGCGTACAACATCGTGCTGAACACCGGTTCCATGCAGAACTGGGTATTTCTCGCAGTGTTCCACGAGTGGCCGATCATGACTGTTATCGCAATTCTGCTCGAGCTGGTGTTTGTCGGCAAGCTGGCGATGAAGGTCGCATTCCGCCTTGTCAATCCGCGCGAAGCCAGCCAGACCAGCATTATGCTTGCCATTTCGGCTGCATCCGTATGGCTGATGTGCCCGTGCATGAGCTTCTTTGCCACCCTGCTGTTCAAGGACAGCCATAACGCACAGTTCTTTGCAATCTGGGTACAGACCACCGTTATGAACTTCCCGATGGCACTGCTGTGGCAGTTCTTTGCAGCCGGTCCGCTGGTGCGCCGCATTTTCGGTCTGCTGTTCCGGGAGAACGCAGACAAGTCCTCTGCGACGGAGATGGAGTCGGTTCAGGGTTAATCTGCTTACTTACACATAAGGAATGGGTGCTAACCCTTAGCTGGGGTTCCAAAAGGATAGACACCAAGGTTTGCCCGTAGGCCACTAAACCTTGTTCCCACGCCGTGCGTGGATTAGATGAGTACTATCCTCTTGGGACTCCAGTTTCCTTTTATTTGATAGTCTGGCACAGACCAGAGACCGGCGACCGCTTCGAAAAGAGAAACGGC